>JAHDGT010000108.1:490-11185 GCA_020631675.1 Bacteroidota bacterium | reverse complement strand
AATAGCATACCCGTAGGCACATCCATACTGACTTTGTAATTACCGAATTCCCCGAAATACTCTGTATTGGAATGGTACTGGTGGCAATTCCATTGTCCTTTTTCGGCGAAGCGGGTGCCTGCTGGTTCGTAGACCCCTAGTTTAGGGAACCATTGTACCATGAAGTAGTAAGAGCGGCTATAGCCTGTCCTGACCTGGAGAGGCGGTATGGCTGATTTCCAATTCATATTCACCCTGATCGTATCATAGGGCAAGATGGGTTCTTCTAAAGTGATCTGCCAAACGGTCTGATCGTATGGGTTCCCATCATCAACTTGGATGTATTTTGCCTTGGGCATTAGATCATTACCAGCTTCATCTGTTGCGCTTAGTACTTCTATCCACGCCCATTTGTCTTTGCGCCAGTCGTTATCCGCCATTATTCTAGGAAAAAACCGACCACTATAAAAAGTAGTTTTATTGTTTTTGAAGGCGTTGTAATACATATGAAAAGGCAGTGTACGAATCGTATCTGCCGAGGGATTGATAAAGGTCAGTTCCTGCTTGGCTTCGACTTGCTTATTGAGGGTATCTAGTTTTAGATCGATCACATAGCTTGCTGTGCGAGCGGAGAGTGCTTTTGTTGACTCTTGGGCAGTGGTATCTGTTTGTGCGTTGAGGCTTAGATTAAAGGCGCACAGGAATAATAACAGATATGATGAAAGGACTGGAAGGAGTCGCTGCTTCATGTGGTAAAGGTAAGGAATAGGTAGATGCTGTTGAGGGATTATTAGCTTTTAACTACTAATAGTGTATAAAGGTTTTGATTTTATACTTTACCTTGCCTCCGCCCTTAAAGCGAATAAAGGCAATTGAAAACCCATCCAGCAATCTCATTCATAAATTATGTCTTTCCAACTATCATCTATATCACAATTGCCTGTAAATCGGGTCGCTGTCAAGTTAACGAAAGATGCAGAGCGACATCTTAAATCAGGGCATCCATGGGTGTATGATAAAAGTGTGTTACAAGTAAAAGGGGAAGCTAAGAACGGAGATCTTGCAATAGTTTTTGATCAGCGAAAAAATCGCTTTTTAGGCTGTGGTTTATATGATGCCTCCTCTCCTATTCGGATAAAGCTGTTACACAGTGGATCTCCGGCTAAAATAGATGCGGATTGGTTGAATCAAAAAATTGACCTATCGTATTCACTGCGAAAACCTTTGATGGACAGTAATACCAATGCCTACCGTGTGATTCATGGGGAGAATGATGGTCTACCTGCATTTATCGCGGATCTGTATGCGGATACCTTGGTGATCAAGCTCTACTCTCCTATTTGGATACCCTATTTAGTAGGTATGATCGAACATTTGCAAAGCATCACCGCAGCAGAGAATGTCGTTCTTCGATTGAGCAGAAGGGTACAAAGGGATTTCAGTGTATTCGGTTTAAAGGATGGGATGACTTTAGTTGGTGATGTGGGATCGGGGGAAAAGCGATTTTTAGAATATGGCGTACACTTTCAATGCAATGTGCTTCATGGGCATAAAACCGGATTTTTCTTAGACCAAAGACACAATAGGAAATTCGTTGGTGAAAATTCAACTGGTGCTGATGTGTTGGATATCTTTTCTTATGCGGGCGGGTTTTCCGTACATGCACTGTGTGGGGAGGCAAGTAGTGTAACGAGTATAGACATTAGTGCGCAGGCTATGAAAATGGCCAAATTGAATGTGGAACTGAATGCGACTAAAGGAAAGCATCACCCAATGGTAGCAGACGCTTTTGAAGGTATTGAACAATTGAAAAGAAAGGGGAAATTGTTTGATGTGGTAATTGTTGACCCGCCCTCATTCGCAAAGAAGGCGAATGAGGTGGATAGAGCTTTATTAGCTTATGCTCGTTTACATGAGGCAGTATTACCACTGGTCAGTCCGCATGGCTTATTATTACTTTCTTCTTGTTCGGCAAGAGTAAGTAGCGAGCAATTCCATGCGGTATGTGAACGGAGTTTACGTGCTTCAAACCGCATTTACAACTGTTTATGGAGAAACCAACACGATGTAGACCACCCCGTAGGATTTAATGAGGGTGCTTACTTGAAAAGTGGGTGTTATAAGTTGATGAGATGAGTTTTATTGAACTGATATAGCTCCCGCGAAATTATCAGCAAGATCAATGGCGAGTTCAACCTCATCGCCGCTGGAGTGGGTGAAGTTTTCATCGATCAGATCAATACCTTGAGTGAAAATGTCCCAATCTATACCCACATTAATATTTGTTTGATCTTCTGAAATGCTTATTGCTAAGTTATTCATCTCAACACTTCTGGACATATCATCTCTACCAACATGGTAAATAAAAAACTTTCCTAAGAAGGGAGCATCCGGGTCATCATCTACAGCACCCTCTAGTTTAAAGTATATATGTCTGGCTGTCCATCCCCACCACATCTGATCACTTGGACCAAGAGGTTCATCTACTGAGATCGTAGCCGGATCAATCGCATTCTGTTCAGGCGTAAGTCCGATGATGAAATTTAATTCTTGATAATCTCCTTGCGGGATAGTTGCGGTAAAATTCGGAGACTCTTTTAAGTCGATTAGCTCTACATCACTCAGCAAAACTGAAGTATCCGTATTTGCCAAAGTAAATGTACTGATGTAGAATTTCACCAGATCTATATTGAAAGTTTGATCCGGATCTCTTTCATAATCAGTATTCAAGTTCAGTTGTTGTCCGTTTTGTAGCAATGAGAAATTGACAGTCACCTCTCGATCCACTGTTTCTGGGTCTGTGCTATCATCACAAGCAGTAAATCCAATGATCAGTAGACTACTGATAATAGCTAGTATTAAGTGTTTGAACGACATATATCTTGAAGTGATTTTAAAGGGAATTTCTTGTAATCTTTAAGGATAACGCAAATTAAAACATAAGGTTAGTAGCGAAGGTAGAAAAATCGAATTATTGTTTGGTAATAGACAAAAGCACTTAACTGAACTTGGACACAAACACATAGCTAAAACTAACTAATATCTTCAAAATAAATACATCACAATTCGCCACTATATCTTCGCGATTCACCACTTTAATCTGGTTTTTCACCACTAATTCTATAAATTCGGAAAGTCCAAAAAATCGCCAATAGACCTATACAACATGGATGCATTCAATCTCAAAGTTTTAATAGTAGAGGATAACTTTTCGTTCGGATTAGAGTTGAAAATGCTCGTAGAAGAGCTTAACTATACCGTATTAGAGTTGGTAGATAACTCAGGAGATGCCTTGGACTGGATTTATAGTAGCAGTCCGGATTTTATCATAATGGACATAGATATAAAAGGCAAGTTGAGTGGTTTAGAAATCGGTCAAAAGATCAAACATCTTAAAATACCTATTCTTTACATTACTTCTTATAGCGATCAGCGCACTAGAGATATTGCTCAAAGCTCACAGATGGCCGGTTTTCTCGTCAAACCACTGGAGAAGAAAATGCTCTCTGAACAGATTGATAATATCATATCTAGAAGCTTCAATCCTCAAGCCGAGGTTTTGGACCATATGACTTCAGGTAAAGACAGTTTTTTATTCAATGAACATTACTTCTTTAAAAAGCGGCAATCCTTCCATAAGGTATCTTTAACCGATATTTTATTCATCAAATCAAATGATAATTATTGCGAGACCTATGTGAGTGATGAGCAGACTTTTCTTTCGAGAATTACCATTTCTAAAATGGAGAAGCTTTTGCCAAAAGACATTTTCTTCAGAATACACCGTCAATACATCATTCAGTTAAAGCATATCGATTCGCTGGATTTGAAGCATTATATGCTTCGCATTCAGGGGCATGACATCCCTATTAGCAGAAGTAAACGCAAAGAGTTAGAACAGATGATAACAAAGCGGATGTCTTGAAATTATGAGTATGTTTAAAGCGTGTAATCACGATTTGCCGAGGCGGGTAAGATGATCTGTACACGGGTGCCTTCTTTGCGCTTACTTTCAATGTATATCTCGCCATTATTGATTTTGGCTAATTCATTCACCAAGTATAAACCGATACCAACCCCTTCCTCATTATTAAGGCCAACAGTCATCTTTTTGATGTGGTCTTGGTCAAAGCTATTCTGTTGCTCTTCATCTGATATGCCTTTGCCCTCATCTATGATGGTAGTAATCACTTTATGATCTTGTGCTTTTACGTTGACAAAAATGGATGAGTCGACTTCAGAAAACTTTATCGCATTATCGATTACATTTCTAAAAATGGTGAGGACTGCATTTTTATCCGCATAGACCGTCCCATTTTCAGCAGGTTCTACAAGTACAACTATGTCTTTTTCACTTATATGGTATTGAAGTTGGTTCAAAGCCAAGTAAATGATGTCATCTAGTTGGAAAGACGTTTTTTCGATTTCAACATGCCCGCTTTGTGATTTAGACCAATACAATAAATTATCAATAAGCTTTACCAATTGAATCGCATCTCGTTCTATTTGTTCGCCCAGTTTATAGACCATGTCTTGTTGGTCTTTTAATAACAGATAATTTACTTTTTTAGAAATGTTCCTAAAAGCTAAAGCTGGTTTACGCAGTTCATGACCTAAAATAGTAAAAAAGCGATCTTTAGTACGATTTGACTTTTCCAGTTCAGCGTTTTTACTATTAATGAGTGAGTTTTGGATATTGGTTTTGTGAAAGAGCCAAGCCAGCATGGCTAAAATAAATATGGTCGAAAAAATCAGTAAAAACTGGTAGTTTCTTTTGTTGATCAATAAAGTTCGATCCTGCTTGAGAATAGCCAATTCATTTTGCTTTTTTTCATTCAGGTAATTCTTACTGATTCGATCTTGTTCTGCTTTAAAACCCTCCTCATACCTTATTTTATCTGCTTCAATTTGTTTACTCAGCTTTTCATAAAGGACTTGATCAGATTCAGCCTTTACATCAGCGGAGTCACCTAATCGAGGAGCCGCATAGCTCCTCCACTCCACTATGAATAGTAGCAGCAGTATAAATAATATGGCGGGGTATTTTCTACGCATGTATTAGTTAATCCGCCACTGGTAAAATCAATCGAATCAGAAGGTTTTCATTTTCTTCACCGAAAATGGAAAAATAGCCATTGTTCTTTTCTGTCAACTCTTGAGCCAACAGAAGGCTTAAGTCTCTTTCTATTCTTTTAGTATCATTCACTAAATGGGTGATCATTTTGCTGCTTAGTTTTTCTGAACTAAATCTGTTATTCAGTACTTCACTACTTTCATTGAAAAACTTCAAAAACACTTTATTGGAATGCTTTCCAGCTTGAATCAATAAGGTGTCATCAACTTGTGCATGATCTA
The DNA here is from genome assembly GCA_020631675.1 of Bacteroidota bacterium. GTDB lineage: Bacteria > Bacteroidota > Bacteroidia > Chitinophagales > UBA2359 > JAHDGT01. The sequence goes on along the minus strand of JAHDGT010000108.1, from coordinate 5,851 downwards.
TTAGATAACTCAAGATATTTTTAAAAACCAGTAAAATGCTTGCATGATTAACTCGTATACATTCCGATGAGCGTATGTCTATATTTAACTGAACATTTTTCGCCTGTCGTAGCTCTTCTAATGTATCGATCGCTTCATATAACACTTGCTTAAGCTGAAGTTTTTCCATTGTAAAGTTCAGTAGATTTCGCTCATTCATTGACCAGTGTAAGAGGTTTTCTATGGTTTGAATCAACGAACTTGTTCGATCTTCTAAATTGATCGTGAGTTTACTCAGTTTGGTAAATGCTTCATTTTGAATTAACTCATTGAAATTAGAAGCTACACCTAGTAATGCTGTAGCAGGCTCTTTTAAATCAATGGATAAAATGTCCAGTATATTATCTTTTATTTGATTCTGCTGTAACAACTCTGATTGCTTAAGCGCTATCCTTTTCTGATTACGGGTCACAAATAACAATCCAATAGTACCAAAGAATAAAATGGAGAACAAAGCAGTACTCACACCTCTATAGATCTCATTCCTTTCTTTAAAAACAAGCTGCTCTTTTTCCAGTAATCTGATCTGTTGATCTTCTAAAAGAGACTCAAAATCCATTTCGGCAACTTTTGCCAACTCCACATTTCTATGAATAGAAATACTATCATTAATGTGCTTAAAAGCATTTAAATGATAGAAGGCGGAATCATAACGTCCCATTGAGGCATAGACATCTGAAAGTTGTTTATTCACTTCTTTCAGTTCAAAAGGCTGTTTAAGTATTTTTCGGTATTTAAGAGAGCTAAAAGCATGCTGTAAGGCCGCTTTATAAGATTTTTGTTTTCGTTTTATTTCAGACAAAATCTGGTAAATCGCACCATTAATATATGGATCATCCAACTGCGCTATGCATTCTTTTATAGCAACTTTTATTGTGGACTCTGCTTCACTCAAATGTCCTGATTTTTGTAGAATATCAGCTTTTACACTACGGAAAGGTCCTATTAGTGGGAAATCAAACTTTTTACAAAGTTCAATGGCTTTATCCGCATATACCATTGCTTTAGAAAGGGAATCTTGTAAGTTCAATAGTTCGGCATGTAAGCCATAAAAGTGAATGAGGCTAGCCTCATCCCGCATTTCGTCTGCTATGCTAATAGCATTAGAATTAAAAGATTTCGCTTTTTCATACTGCTCCAACTCGGTATAGACAATACCGATATTGCATTGAATGGCTGCATAATTGACACTATCATTTTTAATCACTGCTTGTTTAGCGGCCAAGAAATAATGTTTTAATGCGGTCGCGAATAAATCTTGATCTTCATAAAGATCGCCCAGTGTATTATTGATCGCTAAATTCAAGTAGGCACTAGTATCTAATGCAGCAGCCTTATTTAAATACATAATGGCATTATCCGCATTATAGCGATCTTGTTGTGCCAAGCCCAATAAATAATTGGCTTTGGCTTCCATCTTTTGGTCTTTGGCTTTTTGGGAGAGACTCAGCAGCTTACCCGACCATGCATCGGCGGTATCATTGGCATAATACTGAATGTGCATGCCCGATAGTTCGTCATAGCAAAACAAAATGCGAGCGGTATCTTTTATGGATATAGCAAGTCCTAAGGCTTTTAAAAGCAGTGGTTTATCCTCTTCTATATCCGCTAGGTCTAAGGCATCTATTTGCTGCACCAGCTCAGTTAGTTCATCAGCACGCACCCGCTTGCTTTTCCCTTCATTGGCTAAAGTTGATTCAACAGTAACGAACAAAAGCAAAGACAAAGAGACAGAAATAAATTTTATATATACACAAAATCTTTTCACCACTAAATATACGATGACAAGTCAGCAAAAGTTGCCTGATTAAGAAGTACACAGACAAAGCTTATTAGGAGAAGTGATGCGTTTGTACCACTGTGAGGGATAGCAGTGGTAATGAGCCGGCTGAATGCGCCCTGACTGGCGGCATAGCGGGGCTGATCAGAGGAAGACACCGCTATGCCTGCCAGACAGCAGCAGGCAGCAGGTGAATTTTAACGGATAGCCCGACCCGCAGTAAAAAACGCTTAAAAGGCGTAAAATTCGACTACACAAATATACGAAACCATAAGCGAATTCAGTGTCTTTTAATGTACCAGTTTCGTTTTTTATTGCGGGACACAGCCTGAAAAAACAATTGAATATCAATACTTTAAGCTAAATTCAATAAGTCAATTATCGTATGTCTGAAAGAGATAGATTCCCTACTTAATAGCAATGAATCAACTTATATTTCCACTTGGAAAACTTAAAGCTATTGCTGTACCAGTTCCTATTTGTGATTGAATATGAATGCTTCCTTTATTCAACTCTGTTAACTCTTTGACCAGATATAAACCTAAACCGGAACCGCTTTCACCTTCGGTACCTTTGGTTGATTTATGCTTTGATAGCAAGAAAATAGAATCGATCTTATCTTTTGTTATACCCTGCCCCTCATCTGTTATTGAAAGAATGATCGTGTATTGATTTTCATACTTAGAACTAAGCGTAATTCGTCCTCCCCTTTTAGAGAATTTAATGGCATTGTCCAACAGGTTCCGAATAATGGTTGACAATGCGCCGGGATCAGCATATATAAGATCGGTAACTCCTACTTGATTATCAATTTGAATGCTTTTTTCCTTTATGAATTTACTGAGCAGTTCTATTTCTTGGGCACAAGCGGCTTTCAAAGGGATATTGACGGGTTCATAACCTACGATTTCTTTCTGTGATATGGACCATTGTAATAAATTGTCGATGGTATTGACCAAGCTGATGGCTTCTTGTTCTATCTCTTCGCCTAGTTTCAAGACCTGATCATGTTCTTCTTTCTGGAGCAGGTAGTTGACCTTTTTGGCCACCCCTCTAAAGCTTAGTGCTGGCTTTCTGAGGTCGTGCCCTAAGATGGTGAAAATGCGATCTTTGGCTTGATTGAGGTAGTCTAACTCCTTGTTTTTCTGCGAAATAAGTTGATTTTGTTTTCGGCTATTATTGAGAAAATAAAGCAAGAGCATGGCTACGGCAGCTGATCCGCCTAGTAAATACATAAAGCCTCTATTTCTAGCGGAAAGGACTTCTTTATCCTTGCTGAGCAGGCTGATCTCTTTTTCTTTTTCAAGGGTTTCGTATTCTCCTTCTAAGCGTTTGATCTCTGCGATATTGGCTTTTTGATTCAGGCTGTCTTGCAACAACATTTTAGACTCTAAATAGTAAAAAGCGGAATCTATTTCACCCATGTCTTTATAGATCATGCTGATCATATTGAGGGCATATATCTGTTGGTATTCTATTTCGGCGATTTTCAGTAAAGAAAGGCTCTCTTTAGCATACGCCAGTGATTCATCGTACTTTTTTTGAGCGAAAAGCAAATTACTCAAATTATAATTCGCATGTGCTTTCCAAGGGGCACCCAGATTATGTTCCTCAGCGATTCGCAGACCTTTTTTCGTTAAGTCAAATGCCTCATCAAAAGCTAGTTCTTCTGTTCTTATACCCGCTTGTTGCAAATAGAGGCTGCTTACAGATTCATAATCTTTCACTTTTTCAGCAATGCTAAGTGCTTCTTCCATGATTTCCAAGGCTTTATCATACTTCTTCTCTTGGATAAAAGTTGTTGAAAGATTCGCTAGAGTACTCACCTGCCCCCTCAAATCTCCTCTTCTTCTTTTTATACCCAGTGCCTTGTAGTAGTATTCTTTTTGCTTGACCGGAACATTTAGCTGACCGTAGCTCCGGGCTATATTGGTGAATAAAACACTCTTCGTACGCAAATCTTTAAGCGTATCCACCAAATCCAAACCCTTGAAATAGCTATCCACAGCAGCGTTAAAATCGCCTGCTCTGTGTTTTGATCGACCTATTTCATTCCAAGTATAGGCCTTTGCAGCGGCTCCTCCTTTAACACTTATTGCTTGATGTAAAAGCGAATCCGCACTTTTGAAGTTCTGATCAAGCGCATCCACCATTGCTAAAGCTGTAAGTGCTCTGACTTGATAAAAAGGATTTCGCACTTTCTCCGATAGTGCCAGTAACTGTTCGTTGTATAATATACTACTATCTAAGACACGTTGCTTGTAGTAACAACGCGACAAATAGTATAAAGTCGGCATTTCCAGATCTGTTGACCCATCTTTCTTTACTTGTTCTAAAATCCCTTGCACTGATTTGATGGACTCCTCTGAAAAGGTGAGTTCGTAATTGGCCAGTAGTTGCTCTAAAGCTTCTAACTTTTCAACGGGTTTCGTACTTGTTTTGTAGTTGGAAAGGAGTTGATCTGTCTTCTTATTGCTCTTAGCTAGCAATGAAGCACAATTGAGTAATAGCAGGAGCAGTAGTACTAGTATACCAGGGATGATATTGAGAGATCTGTTCATATTCTTACAGGTCATTTCTTGTATTCTTCTTTGCACCATTGTTCCCAGATGAGCATCTTTTCGGGAGGCTCCCCTCTTCTATTCGGTCGCATATCGTAAAGATACCTGTAATACGTAAAAGTTTTCATTTCTTTCCCTGTACCATCGTGCCCCATTTGCTCATTCCATTTGATGCACCAATAGCCACCGTGGTCGAATAGAAGTTTTTGATTCTCTGCCATATCTCTGTACAGGGTACGCCACCTAAAAGCAGGCATAGGTAAATGCCTGAAGGTAGATACAGGTCGTTGCTCGCCCTCTATCACTTCCCGTTCTCCACCAAAGTACAGATCAACGGTTGAGCCATCTTTCAACTCCGCGGGAATGAGATGCCACATATCATAATACGGGGGCATAGGAGCAAAAAGCTTCCACTCTTGGTTCAATCCGCACTGCATCATAACAGATCGCAGCATATTCGGGAAATTGATTTTAGCGAAATCATGGTTCCCTAAATTCCATAAAATGGTCAGCGAGATAAAGACACCTATAATAGCCGTTTTGGCGTATTTCAGAACAGATGAAAATGGCTTTCCAACCCCTCTTGCTTGTTGAAGAAGGGGTAAACGTAGAAATAAATCATTAAATAGCCCTGAGACCCATTTACCAACCGCCAGTTTATCCCAGCACCAAGACGGAATCAGTGCAGTCCAGACCACCAAGGCGAAAAGCGGGAACATGCCCAAGGTCATGAATAGACCTATACCAATGTGCAAAGACATGAATAATGCTACTACCAGTGTTCTACTCCAAACCGTAAAAAAAGGCAGTAATAATAACCAGATCAAGTATTTTTCGAGCACATAGGTAAAGTAGGTTATTCCTTCACTTAAAATAGGGAAATTTAAAAATGGGGCGCACCAGCCAGATGCGATCAGCTTGTTATTGAACACCATGCTCAAGGCGGAAAGCGCCATAGGCCGGGTGCGCAAAGGCCCGCGT
>JAHDGT010000108.1:0-480 GCA_020631675.1 Bacteroidota bacterium | reverse complement strand
CATCTAACCATACGGGAGATACTTTTAAGATGCCTGCATACCAATATATTTGAAATAGTTGAAGTATAAAAGCGAAGGAGGCTATACTACTGACCACATAGCCCAATCCTACTCCTGCCGAAGGCTCTTCATTTAAGTCCTTTTTCCGTCTTGCATCTAAAGACCATCTCGCTCCCAAGGGTAAAAATACCGACCAGAATAGCATGGCTCTGATCATCACATCCCCCCCATACAATACCACCGGACATCTGGCATGTAGCGAGACCGTCATGAATAGCAATAAAGCGGTCACCCATTTTGTTTTCCAGCCCAGTATGAGCAGTACACATAAACCACCCGCTATCAAAAAGAGCAATAACTCATAGCCCCATGCCCCACTCAAACCATGTACCGATAAAATGCTTTGATACCACTCTATATGAGGCAGGGCTCTCAATGGCACTACTCCCTGACCAGAATAATGTGCCTCTAAGCTTCCGG
>JAHDGT010000107.1:5684-11276 GCA_020631675.1 Bacteroidota bacterium | reverse complement strand
GAAGAAATTGAAAAAGACCAGAGAAGCATGACGGGGCCAGTTAAACACTGGCATATTTTTGAAGTGATGGCGAAGAAGAGAAGGGAGTGATGTTTGATTAAGAAGCTCTACATGTCCAGAAAATAAAGAACCATGAATAAGCTCCTGTATTACTTAGGTTTTATGATGATGTACATTATCATAAACCTTTTCAGTTTTTGTTATGCGCAAGAAAACCTACCTAATGACACGCTTAATAGCGAAACAAAAAAGCGAAGTTTTGTTGGACAGCAAGTCCTAAGTATTGGCTATCGGCATGGAGGTGGTGGAGTTGCTGGTGCTGACTTAGAATTTCTTATTTCTGAACAGTCCGGACTTCGATTTGGATTAGGCTACCAGTCTATGGGTGCTGCATTTTTAGTGCATGTAAAACCGAATAACATTCGCAGTCTTGCCCTTGGCGCTCAATTTTTACACTATGGATTCCCTGGTGAAAAATCTTTTGTTGCTTCTGCATTGGGCCCAGTATTATTAGTAAGAGCACCAGAAGCGATTACTGCCAGTGTAGGTTTTTCAAGGGTAATCAATAGGTCGCCTCTGTCTTATGGAACACGGTTCAGGAATAATAGGCTATTCAATTTTTCAATTGGTCTGTTTTTCACTAATCAACCCAAGAATAAGCCTAAAGACACCAAGCTAAAAAAATGGCTAAGAGAGAATCAGAATTTTGATTGATACCTCTTGTTTTTTTTACAAATACTCAATGAAAGAATTAAAAAAAGCAGGCTTACAATTCACCCAAGAAGATTTAGAGAATATGCAAGAGTGGTAAGATTAAGGTAACATACCACTGGAACTAAACCATTAAGTATTCCCTTGTACAAGGAAATACAAAGACAATGAATCATAAACTAGTAAAAAAGCACAGTAAGTTTTTGAGCTTGCTGCTACGACACAAACCAGAAGTGATCGGTTTGGAATTAGATAAACAAGGCTGGACTTCCGTTCCGGTTTTGATTGATAAGATGAATACGGCTGGCAGACCTATTGATCTGCCCATGTTGGAGCTGATCGTTCAAGAAAACAATAAAAAACGCTTTTCTTTTAATGCTGATAAAAGCATGATCCGCGCCAATCAAGGGCATTCTATTGCTATTGAATTGGGCTTGGAAGAGCGGGTTCCTCCCAAGCAGTTGTATCATGGTACGGCTAAACGTTTTCTACATCTGATCTTTGAGGGTGGACTGAAAAAAATGAGTCGACATCATGTGCATTTGAGTGCGGATAAGTCGACAGCTTCTAATGTAGGGGCACGTCATGGTAAGCTGGAGTTGCTGCTGGTTGATACGGAGCGCATGTATGCGGATGGACACAAATTCTATTGTTCTGATAATGGGGTTTGGCTAACAGATCATGTACCTGTTGCGTATTTGCAGTTGGTTTGATATGAGATGCTTGTTTAGCTTAGATCGTGGAATTACCACCCCGACTGCCTGCGGCAGTCACTCTATCCTACCAACTCATCAATTAAAACGAACGCTGATCGTTAAGTCGTGATTTCTGCTGCCGTCTGTTAGCCAGAGCGGGAGGCTTTGGACCATGCGTTCAAAAATTTCTATTTGCTTGTCTCTTAATTCTATTTCTTCATCTACTGACTTAAAACGGGTAAAACCAAGTTTGTCAATGCTGCAATGAATATTGAGCGTTTTTTGATCATAGAGTGGGAATACAAATTCTTCCGTTAACTGTCCCATTACATAATCAACAAAGTTGATGTCGAGAACAAGTAATACCTGCTCTTCATAGTCTTGTTCAATCTCATAGTTTACATCAAACTTGCTTTTTGCTTTGAAATACCGCTTTTGCTCTTTAACACTCATTGTGCTTAAGGCATTGAGTACCATACTTCCTTGCGTTACTGCCGAGGACCTACTACCAGGTGCAATAGCATAAAAACTGTTCTGCTCTATTAGAAAATCACTGGGTTTAAATTTATCCAGCGTTCTTATTTTATTGGCAGGTGGGAAGTCGGCTAGTATTTCAGAAGCTAACTGCTCGTACACTCGTTTTCGATGTGTAACCAAGTCTATCCTTATGAGTTCTGTTTCTTCGTATCCACGGGCTTCGCTGTAATAGAACTGTTCACCATCTCTTACCGATAAGCAAAATTGCGGATCACCATCCACGTACTCATAATAGAATACATCCAGAAACAAAAGGTCGTCATAAACAAATTCGGTGTCCATGAAGTCTATTCTTTCTGATGCGTTGAGTACATGGTAGCCCTTGTGGCTTAAAGCAGTTGTGAACTGCTGTTCTAAGTCCTCATAGGATTTTAGATGCCCCTTAAAATAACGACCATTTGGAGCATTCATATTGAAGACGATGGTATTGGGCTTCTGTTTAGGGGTGCTTTGTGCCTGACAGCATGTTTGAAAGCATAAATAGCACAGGCATAAGAATGCAGTGTACAAACAAGTTGAAAATTTCATGGGAGTTGAATTCAATGAACCATTTGTATTACAAAATTACCATTTCTTGGAATGAGATGAAAGTGTTATATCCTTTTGATTGGAAATAGGCTTTGGTCGTTGCTTCGCTGCGATCGGAGGTGACGAGGATCATGTCTCCGCCCCACGCGCCTAGTGACCGACAGCTTCCCCAATAATCGGCAAAGAGGCGGTCTTTTACTTTGGGCATTTTGAGTTGGGTGGAAATGATGTCTTCGTATTCATCAAGCAAGTCTTCGAATTCGGATAGTGTCTTGGCTTCAAGTATGGCTTTGGTCAGTTGGTCTAAAGTGGCTATGGTTGTTATTTGATCACTGGGAGCTTGGGCTTTGAAGTGTTTGATTCCTTCTCTGGAGTTTTGCTTTTGTTTGAGGTGTACTAAGTAAAGCTGATCCAAATATGGGGGTGAAAAGGTGACTGCTTCTGTTGTTGAGTCTTCCTCCCCTTTTCTATAAAGTATGGGCCCTTCGGCTCCGGCACAGGCAATGTCGTAGGCGGAGCCGCCGAAGTTGGCGTATTGTAGGGCGTAGGGATCAATCTTGAAGTAGGTGGCCAGATTATGGATCATAGTAGAGCTGGATCCCAAACCCCAATCGCGATGAAATTCTAAATGGGTATCAATGGCGATGTCTTTGGTCATATTCCAAGGGAATTGGCCAGCTATTGACTTTGCACTACAAATTATATTGCATAAGAAAGATTTAGTCTTTAAGATTTTATGATACTCGCATCTGCCTAAGTCGAGTTCAGCGAGGAGGAAGGAGTGTTCGAGCCATTTTTCTTGGGTGTGGGTATAGGCGGTCCAGTTGAGGCGGGGGAATCTTTTGGGGGTTGCGTTTTCTGGCTGGTGGACTTTCATGGATTGCCCCAGTTTGGTGGGGAAGGCCAGCACGAGTGCGCCATTGAGGGCGTAGTATTCGCCAGTGAGCATGAGTTTGCCGTGGGCGTAGAATTCTTGGATCATTGGTACGTACCTAGATGCCGATCCTGTCCGCACAAGGGATAGGAGCGGTAATGAGCCTGACAGATGCGCCCTGAGCGGCGGCTTACGAAAGCGACCTCGCGAAGCTCTTTGTAAGCCTGCCAGCGAAGCAGCAGATGGCAGGGGAATTTTAGTGGATAGCCCGGTACCCGCTTTAAAAAGCTGGCGCTTTTTTTAGACTCGAGACATGAGACTCGAGACGTGAGATTTCGTGCAGGGCGCTGAATATTTTGGTAAAGGCTTGCGCCAGCTTTTTATTGCGGGTATGTGCCCAAAATTAAAAAAAATAGAAATGGTTCAAAGAGGCTTACATTGCTGTGATAAATGCGCGATCTGTTTCTTATATTTGGGCTTTGCAATTCATTACTAAGAATTAAGGAGAAACATCATGGGAAGAAGGGTAATAAAAGCATCAGATTTTAACAGGCAGCAAACGACGACCTTCGAGTCGGATGTGAATGTGAATAGATCGGCATTTGGTCCGGCGATGGAAATGGATGTGCATCGGGAGGCTTTGGATCCTTCTATGGCGCCTGCTGCGTCGACGGCGCATCAGCCAGCGGTTGAGATCGACGATTTTACGACCAAGTTGATCAAATATATTCCTTCTGAGATCGTGGCGGCTTATATTACGATGAATGGCATGGTGGAGGGTAACCCGAGTTTGCCTGAGATGATCTCTTGGTTGATATTTATCGCCTTGTTCATTATTACGCCTTTATACATTTGGCGAGTGACGACGGCTCCGGGTGAATCTGTACCCTATAAGCAGATATTGATCTCGACGATCGCTTTTTTCATTTGGGTTTTCGCTATAGGTGGTCCTTTTGAGCAATTGGATTGGTACAATGCGGTATATGGAGCGTTGTTATTACCTATTTATACTTTGATGATGCCTATTTTGGATCGTTAAAGCTTGTGTGTTAGGAGAATTTATGTCAACAGTTTGCCATTTCAATGGCATTTTTAGCGACCAAATTCTGGTTTCATCACATCATTTGATGTGAATAGCCAGTGTTTGGTCTTTTTTAATTCTTTGATTTACAAAGGCTTAGACGCTCACTTGGGCGTCACGCTATCGTAAAATTATCAAAAACCACGGTTTGCATGCTCCGATCTTAGTGGTTAATTTGGCGTTAAGAAAATGCGAATTGTTACTTTTGTAGTCAATTAGGCTAGCTTTAGTAAGCTCGCTTATTCTATTTTGAACTGAAACTTTTTTGTTTACTTATCCTAATTATAAAATCTTAATCCTATGTTGAGAACGCTACTTACAGCTTTCGCTGTTTGCTTTTGTGTTAGCGCAAATGCTCAGCAAGCTCGTTTAGCGCCTGTGTCACAGAATGTGAACACGGGTATCGAGCGCGACGTGGTGCAAGCTAAGACGCACTCCGTTCATGCTACTACTGGTAATGAGACTGGCGATATCGCTAGCCACCCAGTAACTCCAGGTTCTTTTGATCACAGCTCTCGTTCTGCGGGAACTTTGGTTGGTGAAACTACTTATGATTTGCAGTCTAACTACGGTATGTGCCGTCGTGTTGCTGCTGATGCGGATGGTAATGTTTATGCGTCATGGACTCGTTCCATGTCTGGTGACATTTCTGCTCCTGACCGTGGTACTGGTTTTAACTGGTCTGCTGACGGTGGTTCTACTTGGAACGTTCCTTTAGATGAGATGGAGCGTTTAGAAGGTTCTGTACGTGTAGGTTGGCCAAGCATTGGTAAAACGGCAAGTGGTCGTTTATACTCTATTACGCACACGGGTGCTAATGGTATGAACTTCTGTTACTCTGATGATGAAGGTGCTTCTTGGAGCAACATCACTGTTGGTACTGAGGTGGATGATGAAAACGGTGTATGGCCTCGTGCTGCTGTAGATGGTGATAACATCTATGCGGTGATCTCTCGTCAAGATGGTGAGGGTTCTGGCGTTGCTGGTTCTATCAACTTCGCTCGTTCTTTGGACGGTGGTGATACTTGGGAAGGCTGGGGCATCGAAGGTTTCGCTGATGTTATTGGCGACGGTTGTGCTGACTGCTACCAAATTGACGCTCGCGATGGTGTTGTTGCTATTGCTTACGGTACTGTATTGAGTCCTGTATTATTAGCGAAGTCTTA
>JAHDGT010000107.1:0-5584 GCA_020631675.1 Bacteroidota bacterium | reverse complement strand
TTCAACCCATTCCCTGATCCATCTGCTTTGGCTTACTGGACAGAAGGTATGGAAAGCCCAATGGTTATCGGTAAGTCTGTTCGTCAGGATTACGATGGTGACGGTTCTACTGCTTTAGAGTTTGACGCTGATGGTGATGGTGTTGATGATTTCGAATATGCGAGCTATGGTTTCTCTTTTGTGAACCAGCCAAGCTTGGGTATTGATGCTGACAACAACTTATACTGTGCGTTCTCTGCGAACATTGATGGTGCTTATGAGTCTGATACTCGTGCTTACCGTGATGTTTACTTGATTAAATTAGATGCTACACAAGGTGAGTGGAAAGGTCCTTTGAACATTTCTGAAGATTCAGAAAATGAGGATGTTTACCCAACCATCGCTCGTGATGTTTACGGTACGGTACACATGGTATGGCAGTCTGATAACTTGACTGGTACTGCTGTTCAGAATGGCAACGGTCAAGGTCACGATACATATGTTACTAACAGCATCTTGTACGAGGGCGTAAATGTTGATGATATTGTTGACCCAGCTTCTCCAGTGAATACCGAGCCTGAGATCTACTTAGTAGATGGTACTGTACCTTACGCTTTATTGAACTGTCCTCCTCCTGTTGATCGTTTCGGTCAGTTGTACATCTTTGACTACCCTGATGGTGATATCTCTGATATGGCTGAAGCTACAGGTACTGATGTTTCTGTAGTGAATGAGTCTGAAGATCCTACTGAAAACACGAACTACTGGGATTTAACTGCTACTGATTCTGATGGCAACACAGAAACTGTAGATTATACGGATGCGGATGGTAACTACTACCCGATCTTAGTATTTGATGATACGGATGCTCCAGTTATTTTATTAGAGCCAGTTGGTACTTTCTTCTCTGATGAAGATGGTGATGGTATCGAAGAAGAGTATGTATTCGAGCAAGAAGAGTTTGATACGATCGACGTATTGATCGATACAGAGTACATGGACTATGGTGCTTGGTTAGGTGGTGACGAAGGTTTTGTATTCGGTTGTCCTCCAGAATTGTCTTCTATTGACAATGTAGATACTTCTACTCCTGGTACTTATGAGTTCACTTACGAAGCTGTTGATATCAATGGTAACGAGGCTGAGCCACGTACACGTGTGATCAATGTGATCAGCGAAGATACTTCTGCGCCTACTTTAGAGATCTATGACATCATTGATGGTCAGGTTTACATCGTTGAAGAAGGTTATGAGTATACTGCTGCTGTAGGTGCTGATTCTTGGGAGATCCCAGGTTACTACGCTTATGACAATGTTGATGGTGACATCACTTCTGATGTTATGATCGACGGTGCTGTTGATTTGACTACTGTTGGTACTTACACTTTGACTTTCTCTGTTGAGGATGCTTCAGGTAACCCTGCTTCTCAAACCGTTAATGTTAATGTTGGTGACTTTGACGATCCTGAGATCGACTTAGACGGTCCTGCTACTTCTGCATGGGCTTGTAATACTGCTTTCACTGATCCTGGTTTCGAAGCATTTGACGAAGTAGATGGTGACTTGACTGGTTCTGTTACTGTTACTGTTCAAATCGAAATCGATGGTGAAACTTATGATTTAGATGAGCCTTGCGTTTCTTGTGAGGGTACTTATGTGATCACTTATGAAGTTTGTGATGCTGCTGGTAACTGTACTTCCGAAACTCGTAATGTAGTAGTATTTGATGTTGCTGGTACAGGTGCTTGTGATTGGGATTGTGGTGCTTGTGGTTTACCAGGTGCTATTGGTATCAACGAAGTATTAGCTAACGCTATCGACGTATACCCAACGCCAACAACTGGTATCTTGAACATTTCATTAGACGCTATCCAAGGTGGTGCTGATGTTTATGTTATGGATGCAGCTGGTCGTACAGTAGCACAGCAAAAAGATGGTCAAGGTACAATCTCTGTTGACTTGACTGATGCTTCTGCTGGTGTTTACTTAGTGAAAATCGTTACTGCTGAAGGTACGATCACTAAGAAGGTGGTTTTAGATAAGTAATCTAATTTGCCTATGCTTTAAGTAGAGCAAAACAACTTATTGATTCCTTGAACCGGATCGATAGTTAAACTTATGAAGAAGCCCTCCGCCATTTATTTGGCGGGGGGCTTTTTTTTGGTGAAAATTGTATTTGCGCTTTATCATGTTACATTGTTCATCTACAGAAGCTACACCTCCAATTAGTTGCTTGATTTACAAATATTTAGCCTGTATACATTTATTCGCATTCATCGATGAGGTGAAAATTCACAAAACAGTTGATTTAATTTTTATATGGTATTTTTATTCTGCAACATACCATTCCATAGACATTCATTGTAGTATTACCTCTGCCTCTATTGTCGATGGACTCACATCCATCGCTTTGATATATCGTCCCTTTGGGACTCAGAAGCTTAATTGTTCATCTCAAAAGTCTCCTTACACTTTTCTTAATGTCTCTCCTATGAACTGCACCTTACATTCTTTATTAAAAACTTTATTGCTCTGCTTAATGATTTGCAGTTGCAGCATTTACACTGAAGCACAAGATTTACGCTCTGCCCCTAAATCTGTAGATTTGAAAACAGGCATTGAGCATGAATGCTCGGGATTTCAAGAAAAGTCGATACAAGCCGTTAGTGGAAATGAAGTATCTGTAGCACATCATCTTATTCCTCCGCTCTATACTGGATATGGCAAGCGATCTAGTGGTACTGTAATTGGTGAAACCACTTATGATCTACAGTCTAATTATAGCATGTGCAGGAGGGTTCTTGCGGATGAGGAGGGGAATGTTTATACCGCTTGGAATAGATCTATGAGTTTTGATTTGGCAGCACCAGATAGAGGTACAGGTTTTAACTGGTCTGCTGATGGAGGTGATACGTGGAATGTTCCTTTAGATGACATGGAACGATTGGAAGATGATATACGCAGCGGTTGGCCAAATATTGGCAAAACGGAAAGTGGGCGTTTGTATTCCATTTCACATACGAATGTCAATGGCATGAACTTTTGTTATTCTGATGATGAAGGTGCTAACTGGAATAATATGGCAGTTGGCATAGCTGTAACAGACGAAGAGGGCTTATGGCCTCGTGCTGCGGTTGATGGTGATCACATCTATGCTATAAACTCTCGTATGAATGGAGAAGGTTCTGGTATTGAGGGTTCTATTAAATTCATTAGATCTTTAGATGGAGGAGAAAGTTGGGAAAGTTCGGACATAGCAGGTTTTAACGAATATATGGGTGACGGCTGTGCGGATTGTTATCAAATAGATGCTCGTGATGGTGTCGTAGCTATTGCCTATGGTACCGCTTTAAGCCCTGTATTGCTGGCGAAATCATATGACGAGGGGGAAACTTGGACCTTCACTTATGCCCAAACTACGGAGAACCCTTTGCAAGATTCCGATATTTTTTTCGGTGCTGTAGGTGAAGAAGAAGTAGTGCCGTGGAGTCCTAAATCGGGTGGAGGTGTTCAGCTTGTTTTAGACTCAGATGGAAATGCACATTTAGTATGGGATTTTCTGGTTTCGCGCCAGTTATTAGTCGATGTTGCTGATGATACCTTCAATCCTTATCCTGATCCATCTGCTCTGGCTTATTGGACAGAAGGTATGGACAATCCTAGTATCATCGGAAAATCCGTTCGTCAGGATTATGATGGTGATGGCTCGACTGCATTGTATTATGATGCGGATGGTGATGGCATAAATGATTTTGAAAATGCTGAGTACGGTTTTACCTATGTTGGGCAGCCAAGCTTGGGGATTGACCAAGATGACAATCTATACTGTGCCTATTCTGCCAACATTGACGGAGCATATGAGTCTGACGTTCGTGTTTTTCGAGATGTCTATCTTATCAAGTTAGATGCTTCAACTAATGAATGGAAAGGTCCTTTGAACATATCCGAAAATCCGGAAAGAGAGGATGTATTCCCAACTATACAACGATACATTTACGATAAAGTACACTTTATATGGCAGTCAGACCTATTAACAGGTATAAATGCCTTAGCAGGTCAAGAGTTCTGTGTTTTAAATGAAATACTATATGAAAGTATTGATGTCGAAGATATAAATGACCCTCTTTCTCCGGTTAATACAGCACCTGAGATTTTTTTAGTGGATGGTATTATACCTTATGCTTTATTGAACTGTCCGCCCAATATAGATCGTTTCGGTCAGTTGTATATTTTCGATTATCCGGATGGCGATATTTCTGATCTGGCAGAGGCTTCAGGAACAGATGTATCTGTGGTCAACGAATCTGAAGATCCAGCAGAAAACTCGAACTATTGGGATTTGAGTGCTACAGATGTTGATGGAAATAGCACGACTTACGCGTATAAAGATACGGATGGCAACTACTACCCTATTCTGGTATTCGATGACCTTAATCCACCTATTATTTTGTTAGAACCTGTGAACGTGATCTTGAGCGATGAAGATGGAGATGGCATAGAGGAAGAATATGTTTTTGAACAAATTGGTTTTGATACTATTGATGTTTTGATTGATACGGAATATACGGATTATGGTGCTTGGTTAGGCGGTGACGAAGGTTTTGTTTATGGTTGTCAGCCGGAGTTAAGTGTTAGCAGTACCGTGAATACCGCAATACCCGGAACCTATACCGTAACCTATGAAGCAGTTGATATCAATGGCAATGAAGCAGTAACTCGTACACGAGTAGTGAATGTGATCAGTGAAGATCCTTATGCGCCCGTTTTAGAGATATACGATCTAATAGATGATGAGTTAATAACTGTTGAAGAAGGCTATGAATTTATTGTAGGTGTAGGAACAGATTCTTGGAATATTCCAGGATACTATGCCTATGACAATGTAGAAGGTAATTTAACCGCTGACGTTGTAATTGAAGGAACTTTTGACTTAAGCACGATTGGTATATATACTTTGACCTTTTCTATTACAGACACCGCGGGTAATACCACTTCACAAACGGTGTATGTGATCGTTAGTGATTTGGAAGCTCCGGAAATAGAGTTAGTCGGTTCAACCTATGTTGCTCTACCATGTAATCAAGAATTCATGCCTTGGGGTTACACTGCTTTTGATGAAGTAGATGGTGATCTTACATCAGCTGTTAGTGTTTCTGTTCAAATTGAATATGAGGGAGAAATCTATGATGTATACGAACCTTGCCCATTCTGTGAGGCTACTTATATAATTACTTACGAAGTTTGTGATGCAGCGGGTAACTGTACAACAGAAACTCGTACCGTTGAAGTATTTGATGTTCTTGGTACAGGAGAATGCATTTGGGATTGTAGTATATGCTATCCAGGTGGCATTGATGAAAGCTATTTAGATCAAATCATAAAGGTATACCCAAGTCCGACGACCGGTATCTTAAAAATCGAACTTGATCCAACACTTATAGAATCAGTAGTTAAGATTTACAATGTTACGGGTAGGCTAATAGCACAACAAGTGGGTCAAGGCACAATCACTGCTGACTTAACAGCTGCTTCTGCTGGTGTTTACTTAGTGAAAATCGTTACTGCTGAAGGTACGATCACTAAGAAGGTGGTTTTAGATAAGTAA
>JAHDGT010000612.1 GCA_020631675.1 Bacteroidota bacterium | reverse complement strand
TCACTTTGCGCTCGGATAAAAAAGAGAGCGATGTGATCTGGTTGCGATATGACCCTTAAAATCAAAAAGACTTTCCAACCAGTATTCCAATGTATAATGCAAATAAACATAGTAGCACACTAAGTCCGATATTCGCCAAAGCATATAAGGTGTTTCCCGTGGAAAGCAATTGAAAAGTCTCCCAACTGAAGGTACTGAACGTACTGAAGCCACCACAAAAACCAATGGCGAAAAAGTAGCGCAATGCCGTTGTAGTATCCGCACCTGCTTTACCGGTAATAATGGTCATTACCGCGCCCAAAACGATACAGCTTAGTACATTAGCACTCAATGTGCCCCAATAAAATAATGGATGAGCGGCATTGTATTTAGATAAGGCGAAGCGGCATAAGCTGCCTAAACCACCACCGCAAAAAATGGCTAAGTAAGGAAACATAAGCACTATAATTTCACACAAATATTCTTAGGCTCGGTAAAAAAGCGCAAAGCTTCCCAGCCTCCTTCCCTGCCCACACCAGAATTTTTCGCACCGCCGAAAGGCGTACGCAGATCGCGCAACAGCCAACAATTCACCCAAACAATACCACATTCTAATTGGTCGGCCATGTTATGCGCTCGTGTCAAGTTTTGCGTCCAGACCGTAGCACTTAAACCGTATTGCGTCTGGTTCGCCAAAGTCAAGGCTTCCTCTACCGTATCAAATGGCATGATGGTGACCACTGGTCCGAAAATCTCTTCTTGATTGGTTCTGCAATCCATACTCAGGCCCTCAATGACCGTAGGACGAATGAACCACCCCTCCGAGCATCTTCCTTCCAGTCGCACCGCATGCCCTCCAGTTAAAACTTGTCCTCCCTCCTCTTTAGCCAGTTGAATATAGCTCAGTATTTTCTCATAGTGAGGCTTTGAAACAATCGCCCCCAACTTACTATCCGCATCATTCGGATCGCCTACTTTCATTTTAGCAACTCGTTCTACGAAAGCCTTTTTAAAACGCTCGTAAATCGGTCGTTCTACCAGTATTCGTGAACCACACAAACAAATTTGCCCCTGGTTCGCGAAAGACGAGCGCAAAGTGGTATTCAACATTTCCTCAAAATCGCAATCCGCGAAAATGATATTCGGGTTTTTACCTCCCAGCTCTAAGGACAACTTCTTGAAGACCGGTGCCGCACTTTTCGCGATCGCTGCGCCTGTAGCGGTACCACCAGTAAAAGAGATCGCTTTTACCTTAGGGTGTTCCACAATTGCCGCCCCGGCATGCTGCCCTAAGCCATGAACGATATTCAATACGCCATCTGGCAAACCCGCTTCACTGCATATTTTAGACAGCATAAATGCCGTAAAAGGTGTTACCTCACTGGGTTTTGCCACCACACAATTTCCAACTGCTAAAGCAGGTGCGATTTTCCAACTGAACAAGTATAAAGGTAAATTCCACGGAGAGATACAGCCCACCACACCAATGGGCTTACGCAGTGTATAATTGATCGCATTGCCCGGCATATGATGCGACTCCGCCGCATAATGCTGAATAGCCGTAGCAAAAAATCTGAAATTCGATGCTGCCCTTGGTATATCCACTTGCTTCGCCAACCACAAAGGCTTACCGTTATCTCTACTCTCCGCCGCTGCCAATAGATCTAAGTTCTCTTCTATAAGGTTGGAAATGCGCAATAATATACGCGAACGCTCCTCAGCCGTACGATTGCTCCACTCAGGAAAAGCCCTATTAGCTGCCGCAATGGCTAGCGCAACATCTTCTTGCTGACTATTTGGTATTTGGGCATAAAC
>JAHDGT010000611.1 GCA_020631675.1 Bacteroidota bacterium | reverse complement strand
ACCTGACCGACGCTTTCAAGTAAAGCACTTCTCTTTTTCATTTCGTGGAACCAACAACTGAACACGCGAGCGATGCGCTGTTAATGGCATCGCCTTGCCTTCAACTGAGGTTTCACGGCAAAATCACATCAATAAGAACGATCATGGCGGAACAAAATAAACATAGAGACCACCGACACCAACAGCTACGCCCCGCGAGAAAACGGAAAGGCGAAGCACTGAAAAAGCACTTCCAGCGATCGGACGTACAACGCAAGCGCAAAGAGCGTTTGAGCCGATTATTCATTAACCTCCAAAAAGAACAAGCATGATCATTTTCGTAGGAGAAGAAAAACTGAGCGACAAAGAACTCAATGAGCTGCGTTGTTTGGCGTGGATGCACAGAGAACTGGAAGCATCGAACTACCGCATCAACACGAAGAACTATGAAGGGGTAGAGTTAGAACTCATGCAGGAGCTTTCGGATTCGCTTTCAAGAGTGGTAGGGCTGAATGAGGGGAACATCGCCGCGTATACCAAAAAGCGGTTCCGCTTCATGGTGATGCATACCCTATTGAGTGACGACCTACTGAATAAGGTCAGCAGCAATCTGGATTTTCTGTTCAAGATGTGCGTCGATCCCGATCAAGCGGAGCTGAAGTTCTATCCCGAAGTGGAGCAAGCGGTACTGAGTATCCAAATGCCTTGATCCGCTCTTTTCATGGCGGGGCGGTATCACATCGCCCCGCTTTTCAACTAACTATTTCAAATATCAAAATATGCGATTCGCGAAACTATTCGACTTAAAACACATGGGACAGACCGTTCAACTCTTGATCTTATTAGAGAGAGACGAGCGCACCAAAGACCTTTTCATAAGAACCTACATCAATGGCATGAACGGGCCGAAGATGTACACCCAAGCACAAAAGAGCTTGGACAGGGCATTAAAGATCATAGATGATTTCAAGCGTTCTGATGCCATTGCTTTCATCGGTGAAAAGATGAGCGATAAAGTACAAGTGGGCAAGTTCGCCCAGATCTACCGGCTTGATCTCGAAGCGCAGGTGGTGGTCTTTTTCAAGTTCGATACGGTGCTGTCGAAGTACTACTCGGAATTGAAGGGTTATGCCAATAATGTCTTCATCAATGTGCGGAATCACCATTTCGAGCTGAGTCAGGCACGAGATACCGTGATGCGCTTCAATCAGGATGCTGCTAGGTCATTCATCAATATCGCGGCTTGATTCGCCGCTTCACTTCAGGCGGGACGGGTGCGGCCGTTCCGCCTTTTTTCTTAACGATTTCAATTATCAAAATATGCGATTCGCAAGACTATTCGATTTAGAAGGAGGGGTGCAGGTGTTGGTGATGATCGTGCCGGATGAAGTCGATGAACTGTATAAGGTTTATGCGATCACAAATGGAAAGACAGAACCCGTAGCAAAATATACAGGCTTGAAAAGCTTAGAAGAAGCTGTAAAAGATGTAGATGGTTGGAGTAAGTCCGATGCTATGGATTTTTTTCAACTACATGCTTGTAAGGACGCGCCCAAGCGGATTTTCGCCCGGATGATAAGGGTCGGCGGTGCTGATGTCGTCGCTTATGTGAGCAGGAACGAGCGGGATCATTATGGCGTGACCTTCTGTACCCACGAAGACGGTATCTGGTCGGACTACAGCATCAGAGGCAAGCAAGGCTATGACCATTTCCTCGACTTCATAGGAACGAAAGATAAAGATGCCGAAGTAGTGGGTATAGCCACAGAGCTACGGGAAAAACTACTGGCGGTGGTTTACCCTTGATCTTTCTTTTAC
>JAHDGT010000610.1 GCA_020631675.1 Bacteroidota bacterium | reverse complement strand
AAGTAAAATTTCTTTGAACTAAAAGGGCGGTGCATATGATTGCACCGCCCTTTTAGTATAAAGAAATTTTACTTACTTCACTCGTGTCCAAGTGTTCTCTTTACCTATAATGTAACCGAAAACCTTATAGCCACCTTTCAAATACAAGTCGCCATTGTCTAACAATTGGATGTAACCGCTATAGGTCTTACCATCACGCGAATTGTAAACATTACCACCTTCATATTTATCAGAGTCCGCATTATAAGAAAAGCCGCTCAACATTTGCATTCCCATGATCTCACGGCTTTGCAATGCTTTGTCTTTATTGTTAATGTCTTTTCTTGGTGTACCGTCAGCTTCCGTTTCAACATCCAGCCACACGATCTTACCGCAGTAATTGTCCCCACATTTAAAGACCTCAACTTGAGCGTCTTTTTCAGGAACCATCCAAACACCGGTAATGTCATCACCACCAGCTAAGGCATTCACAAATGAAAAACAGCTCATAACGAGCAATAACATACACGCAGGTAAAAAGCTTTTAATACTCATGGTATCAGGTTTTATGAGAGGTAGTTGAAAGTATTGCTTCTAAGTCACTACCTCAGTAACAAAAAAAACAAATTCACACATTAGACAAATATACAAGCAATGGGTTTAATCAAATCGACGTCCCTCTAAAGCCTCTATCTGCTGTTTGAGGGCAGTAGGAATAGCCGCTTTAAGCCCTTTCTTATAGTCAAAATGAACAATGATGCTTTCTCCGGTAGCTGCCAATCCCAAACGCTCGCTATGCAGCTCATAGATCATCTTAAAACTCGTATTTCTCATTTCAGAAACACTCGCCTTGATCGTTATATTGTCCGGGTAAACCAAAGGCTTTAAAAACTGACAAGAGATATTCGCCAGGATCGGACCCTCATCACCAAACGCCATATAATCCAGAGCATCAAAATAAGCGATCCTCACATTTTCATAATACCTGAAATAAGTCACATTATTCACATGCTCGAAAGCATCCATCTCTCCCCAAGCCACCGCTTGCTTTACTTCAATAGGAAACTTCATATCCGTTTTATGATGATGATGGTGGTGATTATAATGATAAATTGAATTAGGGCGCATCCCCGATCACCAATGGCAATGCCTAAAGAGTGGCAAATTACAAAATTATAGAAAGCCATTGGCGATCGGGGTCGGGCTATCCGTTCAAATTCAGCGGCTGCCTGCTGCTGTTTGGCAGGCATAGCGGTGTCTTCCTCTGATCAGCCCCGCTATGCCGCCAAACAGGGCGCATTCAGCCGCTTCATAACCACTACTATCCCTTGCGCATGGCATATTTAATAAAATATTTACTTTCCTTTCAGCAATAGGGCTTACATTTGACCCTCCAACATTAAAAAATAAAATGGAAGAACATACTATCAATGCAGATCAATTGATCAAGAGCATCGCGCAAGCGATGGGAGATGATCGTTTTGTCCACTTTTTTGACTTAGAAAAAAACGAGTTGCTGTCTTTTGATGAAGACAGTGCCGATGCGGATGAAAATTGGGAAACCATAGAACAAGCTCCGGATCAGTTCCTGCAATTGGTCGCCGACACCCAACACCACGCTTATCAAATGATGCGAACGTATACCGATCAAGTAGATGATCTGGAAGCAAGTGCGTACTTAGATGAAGCTCTGAGGG
Source organism: Bacteroidota bacterium (assembly GCA_020631675.1). GTDB lineage: Bacteria > Bacteroidota > Bacteroidia > Chitinophagales > UBA2359 > JAHDGT01. The sequence continues at coordinate 127 of JAHDGT010000610.1, read as the reverse complement.
GAGATGCGCCTTTTGCCGTATTCAAACAGACGCTCAGAACACACAACCTAATGAACAACTGGCACGACTATAAACGCCAGCATTTTGAAGCCAAAGCAAAAGAATGGCTGGAATTAAATGCCATACT
>JAHDGT010000609.1 GCA_020631675.1 Bacteroidota bacterium | reverse complement strand
ACTTGGATTCCTTTTGGCAAAATAGAATAAAAATGAAGAAAATATTTTTCATTTTGGTCTTGTTTAGTAGTATAAACACTTATGGACAAGGCTGGCTTAGGCAAATGATAGACCAAACAGGCACTCCCCTCGGTCAGATCAACTATTCCTCATCTGATAGTTCTTTATTGGTCAGTATTTGGGGTACTTTTCTAAAGTTAAATAGAAATGGGGCATTACTTCATCAAGTTGATCTTACGGAAAGCGACCAAGCAGCTCCCGCAATATTGATCATGAATGACAGCATTACCCTTGTGCAACACTTCTGTAAGGCCAGTGATGCTCACGAAGACGGCCCTATCATGCATAGAATGGACATGACATTGGGTAATATGAATACTTTTTGTCAGGAATGGACCTGTGATAATGCTGGTGACGAAACCTTCATATATGATATGATACCGGATCCTATTGAAGGGGGGTATTATTTAGTAGGTACGATGGTTGCATGGGATGGTTGCGGAGCCGATTGGGAGGACTTTAGCGATTGGGATCCGGTCGTTGGTGATTTTATAGGGAATAGGAAAGGATTTGTCGCGAAAATGGACGCTGATGATGAATTGGTCTGGTCAAAACGTATAGGAGGAATATCCGGTTTTTCTTTTGAATACTTTGGTATTTCTCAGGCTTTCAGCAGTGGAGTTTTGTCTGATGATGGGGATATCTTATTAGGGGGCACAGATGGAGTTTTCTGGGGTTACAGTGGTGTCAATGAATACTTCAGTAATGAAGCCAGCTGGTTCAGTGCGAGACTATCGGGTGAGAATGGCGATATTATGTGGGAATCCAATTTAGGCTTACCAAGTACAACAGCATGTAATTACGCAGGGGTAAGGAGAATATTCAATCTGGGCGATGATCAATTCATGTTGGTCGGCTCACAGTGCACCACAATACCCCTATCACCAACTTATGAAGGAGTGCATCCTAGAGTAAGAGTAAAGATCATTAATGGGGATGGAGAACTACTGTCTGATGAGATTTTACATAATGAACCCATATCCTCAATGGAAACGGAAATGATATTCGATGCCATCTCAAAAAAAGACGGCTCTGGATACTATCTGCTCGCGGCGACCAACAATACCTTCGAGAACACCTCGATCTGTACGCTCATAAAACTGAACAGTAATGGTGAGGAAGAATGGCGGTCCCCCCTACCTGAGGCAGAAGCCGCAAGATGGCGGTCAATGACGGAGGATGACGAAGGATATCTCTATTTCACGGGAGGATATTTTGACAATACGCCTTACCTATTAAAAACCGACAGCTTGGGAAACTGCGCCCCGCTATCCGCTTTTGAACAAGAGCAGAGCGAAGCCAATGTTCAATTATACAATCAGAGCATCGGTGCGGACTCCATTAGTTACACTATGGGTAATGGAGAGATCATAGCAACGGCGGATTCTGTGAGCAGCTATACCTATACCGTTAATGGGTCTTATTCTATCTGCCAGATCGCTACGAATCTTTGTTCAGCAGATACCCTCTGTCAAGAAATAGAGATCAGTGGTTTACTGTCCGCTAATGATGTGGTCCCTGAAGCTGATGAACCGCGCATAGCCGTTAATGGCGATCTACTTTCTATTATTTGTAATGACCCGCAGATGGAGACCATATCCCTCTATGACCTGAATGGTAGGCTGCATAAAGAGTGGCGGGGCAATGGTACCAGCGGGAACATTCAGTACCAATTAGAGAGTAAAGGTGTTTTCTTGCTTCGGTTCAATGATGGACAGAAGAGTTGGGGCAGGAAGGTTTTGGTGTATTGA
>JAHDGT010000106.1:4308-11439 GCA_020631675.1 Bacteroidota bacterium | reverse complement strand
TAAAAAGGCGGCCCAGAGGTAGCCATTTTTACGCCTGCCAGCGAAGCAGCAGACAAGCGGGGAATTGGAATGGATAGCCCGGTGACCTGCCGCAGGCGGGCATGCGCCCAAATTAAGCTAAAAAATTAAAAATCGCGCGCTGACCAATGGATGTACAAAAGACTTCCTCCTTTGGTGAGTTCGATGAGTTGGCGGTTGGTTTCTGGGGAGGTGACGATGCAGCCTAAGGAATAAATGGGACAAACTTCATAGGAATGAATGACGATGTAGCGTTCTAAGGCTTTGTCGTTAATGCCGGGTTCTAAGCCATGGAGGCGGAGGCTATAGCCCCATTGACCGTGATAGGTGTCGCCGGTTTTGAACATGCCGAGACTGGAAATGTTGCTACTAGGTACATTGGAAAAAGTGGTGGCATAGCCATTGCCATCATCAGAATTGGCGGCGTGAGAGGTCTTACTGGTGAGTATGACTTCATTGGTGTTGAGATCCAACACCCAGAGGCGTTCTTGCTGAATGGGGCGGTCGTAATCCACCAAAATAGCATAGCGGGCATTGGGTGCTTCACTTTGGTAGGTGCATAAACGCTCATCGAACACCCCTAGGAGTTGATTGGAGGGTAAAGGGCTGTATGCGGGTTCGACCGAAATGATCTCCTTGGGTTTGTTCCAATGGCAGTAACCGAAGGTCATGCTGAGTCCGGCAGCTAATAGAATGCCTAAGAAATGTTTGCGTTTCATTTATATTTACGACATGCAGCTATTCAAAGAATTGAAGGTAGTAGAGTTGGCCAGTGTACTGGCCGGGCCAAGTGTGGGTATGTTCTTCGCCGAAATGGGCGCGGAGGTAGTGAAAATAGAGAACGCTAAAACAGGCGGTGATGTTACGCGGCAATGGCGTTTGCCTACTGAAGACCCGGATACGATCCAATCTGCCTACTACAGCAGTGTGAACTGGAACAAACGTAGTTTATTCTTGGATCTTAGTCAAGCGAATGACCGAGAAGAAGTGTACAAATTGGTACAAGAAGCAGATGTGGTGATCGCAAACTTCAAATCGGGTGATGATGTGAAGCTGGGCATGGACGCAGCGACTTTACGTGCCTTGAATGATCGTTTGATCTATGCCAAGATCATCGCTTTTGAGGAGGATAGCGAACGGGTGGCCTTTGATGTGGTATTGCAGGCGGAAAGTGGGTTTTTGTATATGACCGGAGAACGCCCGGGTGCTTTTGTTAAAATGCCAGTGGCTTTGATCGATTTGGTAACCGCCCATCAGTTGAAAACGGGTATTGTGAGCGCGCTTTGGCAAAGAGAGCGTACAGGAAAAGGAGCAGAGGTGAGTGCCTCTTTAATGGAAAGTGCGATCGCTTCATTGGCGAATCAATCGACGAACTGGTTGATGGCCGGACATATTCCCCAACCTATGGGTACTCGCCATCCTAACATCGCTCCTTATGGGGAGGTGTTTTATACAGCGGATGAAAAACCTTTGGTGTTGGCGGTGGGTAATGACAAGCAGTTCGCTAAACTGTGTTCGATATTGGGGGTTGATGAATTGCTTACGGATGAGCGCTTCAAAAAAAATGCGGATAGAGTGAAAAACAGGGCGGCACTCAATGCTTTATTAAAGCCATTATTTGACAAGTTCAGTGAGCGGGAACAATTATTGCAGACTTTTGAAAAAGCTAAAGTCCCTGCGGGCGCGATTCGCGATATGCGAGAAGTATTCGAGTTGCCTATCGCTAAAAATATGCTGCTAGAAGAAACACTCGCAGAGGGACAACAGAGCCTTCGTCCGAGAACAGTTGTATTTAAGCTGAAGAATTAGGCGGTTGCTATTTAGGTATTGCCTATTTTGCGGAGGTATTTCAACGCGCTGAAGATTTTGCGCTCTTAGCAAGGTGATTTCAGATATTATCACGAATTAACTGATTTGTGAGATCTGACCTAATGTTCAGTATAAAATTTTCCTTAGCATGACCAATGTTGATATTAAGATTCTACTTGTAGATGACGAGCCGGATGCTTTAGAGTTTCTGTCCTACAATTTAAAGAAGGAAGGCTATCAAGTATTCACGGCATCTAATGGTATGGATGCGATCGAGGTGGCTCAGCAAAAGCTGCCTCATTTGATCATTTTGGATGTGATGATGCCTGAGTTGGATGGCATCCAAACTTGCAAGGAGCTAAGAGCTTTGGATGAATTTCAGGAAACTTTGATCGTTTTCTTGACCGCTCGTGGGGAAGAGTTTACTCAAGTGATGGGACTCGACATGGGCGGGGATGATTATTTGACCAAGCCTATCAAACCGAGACTATTGGTCAGTAAAGTTCGCTCGCTCTTACGACGTTTCAATGAGCAAGAGGCGGATAAGATCATTCGCGTGCACGACTTAGAGATCAATAAAGAGACTTTTATATTGACTCAAGGGGAGCGTAAAATAGATCTGCCGAAAAAAGAATTCAATTTGATCTATTTACTGGCTTCTAAGCCTGGTAAGGTTTTTACCCGCGAGGAGATTCTAAATAAAATCTGGGGAACGGATATCATTGTTAATGACCGTACCATAGACGTACACATTCGCAAGCTAAGAGAAAAACTAGGAAGCGAGTACATAAAAACGATAAAAGGAATTGGATATAAGTTCAATGCCTAACATATCATTCAAGTTATGTAACTAAATCTGCCCTTGAGGCGTATAGAATAGTGATAACATCACATTAAAAGGTGAGGGATGAATACTTATAGATTAAATGGGTACTATATTTGAAGTGTAGTAGAGGTAGGAGGAAAGGTATTGCCATTGAGGTAAAGGAATATTTACATTTTAGGTCATGCGGCATGATCGGAGGTGTAAAGCAGTTCTATTCTTCGATATATACGGCAATGCTCATTTTTAATTACCTAATATGTAGCTGTTTTTAAGCTGATTCGCTACATTTACATTCCTTGATTTTTTGAAAACCCGGTAAAATTGAAAACATGGCCGACAAGAATGCGAATAATCCATTAATGGATCAGCCTACTCAGCTGTTAGCCATTCGCGATATCATCTTCGGTACCACGATGCAGGAGTACGAGAAGCGGTTTTCCGCTTTTGAGGAAGATGTGATGAAACAGAGAGCAGAGCTAGAGGGGGTCTTAAAGAATATGCAAGATCAGTTTCAAGATTCTATTAAGAACTTGGATACCAATACCGACGAACGGGTTAAAGACAACCTAAGCAATATCAATAAGGTGCAGTCTGAATTGACCGAGAGTCGAAAAGAACTGCAAAGCATGCTGACAGAGGTGAATAAAACATTCGCTAAATCTGTCAAGGCGCTAGAAGAAAGCTTGGTCAAAAAGGTGGAAAGCAACCATAAAGAGGTGATGGCCGCAATTGCCAAACTTGAGGAAAAGAAGTCAGATAAAAAAGCACTCGGGAAGCTGTTTAGCGATCTTGGCAAGGAATTGTCTAAGTAATTAATAGCGCTTTCTTCAGCGGAAGCTTCTAAGGGTGCATTTTATTTTAACAAATGTTTCTTGGATGGTTTTTTATCTGAGTTGAAAAAGCTATTAAGTTTTTATTCTTACCCCTTTAGTATGGACGATCAGTCATTATTAGAACAATTGCAGCATATACTGTTGAAAGAGGAGCGAGCGTATGCTCGTCAAATCGACGGTAAGGTGTCTGATATTGAGGACAATGTCTCTCAGCTACAGGATGATGTATCCGGGATTAAGGAGGATATGTCTGAGTTGAGAGGGCAGTTGGATGATGATGAGGCGTGGGAGTCGAAAGTTGACCCACTTTTTAATGTTCGTATTGAACAACTTAAGCGTGACTTCCATCATGTTTTTGGATACGAAGTAAAGGAAACGATCAAAGAAGAGATCGCGAATTCTAAAGATGAATTCGTTGAGGCTTTATTCCCTATTATAGGACAAATGGTCGGACGATACGTGCGGTATCAGTTCGATTCATTTTTAGAGTCCTTTTCTCAGACAGTGAACAATGCATTTTCTTTTAGAGGTTGGGTTGCCAGAATGAAATCAGCTATTACCGGTGTTCCTCTTGAACAGACGCTATTTCGTGACGCACTGCTTTCAAGAACGCGTGTTGATGAAGTATTTATCATACAAGGCGAATCTGGTTTGCTGTTAGGTAGTTATTCGCCCAACAAATCGACAGATATGGATATGATCGCCGGTATGCTATCGGCTATTAAAGCCTTTGTGAACGAAACTTTCAGAAGTCAGGGTGAAAATGCCGAATTGGATGCTATAGAATATGGCGAGCAAAAAATTCTGATGAATAACTTTCATAAGTATTATATTGCCACTGTGGTTTCTGGTATGGCAGATACAACATATAAAAGCAATCTTTCGGATGTGCTTATGGAGTTCGCACAAAAGAAAATGCCTTCGGCTAAATTGTTGGAGCAAGTGGATGATGTGCTTTTCAAAAGCATTTCTAAAGATTTACGAGAGGTTTTCCTCGATTTTGAAAAACAAACCGATAAGTAGTGAGAGTACTAAACATGAAGGTCATATTGGCGGGGAGTTTTTGCGTAGGAAAAACTTCTTTGATCAGCCAATTCGTATATCGGAGATTTCCGTATAGCTATCAGACCACACTTGGTGTGCGGATAGATAAGAAAGAAGTGGTGACCGACCAAGCTAAGGTCAATATGATCATTTGGGATATCGGTGGTGAGCAAAACCAATCGAGAATCCCACTATCTTATTACCTAGGTAGTAGTGGAGTGATTTATGTATTTGACCTATCCAGACCTGCCAGCTATAATAACCTGACCAGCGATCTTGAATTCATTCAAAAGCGACTCCCCGGAGTACCTATCATAATTGTGGGTAACAAAAAAGACCTTTTAGACGCAAATGGACTTGAGGAAGTGAAAAGCTTGATCCCTGTTAAGGTCGATTTCTTCACAAGTGCTAAACAAGGTATGGGGGTTGAGGACACTTTTTTGAGATTAGCTCAAGCAATGCTCGACAAGAATGGTATCCGTAGATAAATATAAATTACTGCACTGCGCACCAAAATTCCAAGTGGTGATCTTTGATTCCACTGGTATGTCTTTAGGGTCTTGTGACACCTTTATTAATACCAGTGATCAAGAAGCTTCGCTATTTGAGCAATTTGGCTTTTTACAAAGTATAAAGTCTACGCTGGTCGCTCTGAAACCTACAGATGATGAACTTTACTTCCCTAGGGTAGAGGTGTATCATCAAGGAAGGGATTGGATATTTGATTTCGCTTTTTCCCGATCTTCGGAAAATCCGGAACACATTGTCTGGACGATTCAAGACCTTACAAGGCAATACCAATACCTGCTCATCATTCAGCAGGAAAGAAACGAATCACTGATTCGTCAAGAGATCATCGAATCTAGATCCAAAGCACTGAGCCTACATAAAGAAATCCAATACCTGAACCACAACTTCCTAAAAGAACAAGAACGATATCATAAACTCGTAGAACTCAAATCCAATTGGGAAAAAACATTAAAGAAAGGAGAAAAGAATGTTTTACAATTGAGTGATACCTTATTCGGTGAGATCATAGAGGCGAGAAAACAAAAGGATAGTGAGTGGTTCGCTATGTCTAATCTGCTTTGGTCGGTCATTAAAATTTTCGATACACTTAGCTATGCCATGCGTAGCCCTATTTACTTCAATATCCGCCCTGATGTGTCTAGCGAGTGGTTCGGAAGGAAATGGGAACTTTGCCAACTCTTGTACATCTTCATCGGTAAGGCGATCTGCTCTACCTCTAATGGAGAAGTGAATGTGAGTGTATTGCGCTCTGCTAAGAATGAAAATGCGAAATGGCTGTGCTTCGTCATCACCGATTCTGGTAAGGCTGATATGATGGATCCGCTTCCGATCGGGGCTACGCCTAATGATCCGCTTTCCATTGTTGTTTCTCCTAAGCAATTGAAAAAAGAATTCCTTGTTGCAGAAGAAATTTTAAAGGAATTAGGAGGAACGGTCTCGGTCGAGCATCTCCCGAATGAAGGGAATGTCACTACTTTTACTTTCCCTTTTGTGAATGAGCGCTAGGTTTTTCAATCTAAATGTCTCAAATTGTCGGGAATCATATAGTTCGTTTTTCTTGTGCTTAAGACATTAGGGAATGCTTTATGAATAAGTAGTTGCCAGATCAAATCATATGTCGCTCAGAGCTTTTTTCATTCGCCTCCGAAATTGGGAGTATTGGCCCTTGACTTTTATTTATGGCCTGCCTGCCTTCTATATCTTTTATTTGGGCTTTCGCGCCCGATCCTTCTTTTTTTACAGTGCGGTCAACCCGGCAATAGACACCGGTGGCATGTTCGGGGAATCCAAGCAAGACATTCTCTCTCAATTGCCTGCCCAATTCGTACCCCAAGGATTGCGCATACCTGCGAACACCAGTCCGCAAGCCACACTCGAACTGTTTAATAAGTCAGATTTAGCTTTTCCCATCGTTGCTAAACCCGATGTGGGCGAGCGTGGTTTTCTAGTAGAGAAGATCACGAATGAAGCAGCGCTCCTGGACTATATGGAGAACAATCCCGTCCAGCTTATCCTGCAAGAATTCATCACTTATCCTGAAGAGGTGAGTGTATTGCACTACCGTTACCCCAATTCAAAAAAAGGAAATGTGTCTTCTTTTACCCGAAAGAAAATGCTGAGTGTGAAAGGAGACGGGAAATCAACGATCGAGGAACTTTGCATGCGCTATGATCGCGCATATCTCCAATTAGATAAATTGCGGAAAGACGAACCCGAACTGCTGAAAATCATTTTAGCTGAAGGAGAAACGAAGGAGTTAGTAGCCATCGGTAACCATTCAAGAGGTACTACTTTCTTGAATATAAATGATCTGATCGATCAAGATCTCACTGATGTATTTGATGAACTGAGTCTTCAGCTTGATGGCATCTACTTTGGCCGATATGACATCAAATGCACCAGCATAGCAGATATGAAAGCAGGAAGAGGCTTTAAAATCATGGAGATCAATGGTGCTAAAGCCGAACCTACGCACATTTATGACCCCAGCTACTCTTTCTGGCAAGCACAAAAAGACATCGTCAATCAATGGCGGGTGATCTATGAGATCAGTAAGCAAAACAAAGAAAA
>JAHDGT010000106.1:0-4208 GCA_020631675.1 Bacteroidota bacterium | reverse complement strand
ACGCCCAAAGCGTAGAGCGAATCACCTACCCCTTCCAACTCTCATCAGAAGGGGAGTGGCTGGATGATGCCCTATGGGGCGGCTTGGACAGACCATTAATGTCGGCAGCGGATTTTAATAATGACGGACAAGAGGATCTTTTTTTGTTTGACCGGCAAGGTGATGTGCCTGTATTGCTATTGAAAAACGAAACATCCGCAAGCAGCATTTCTGCTAATTATACTTATTCGCCAGCCTACCTTTCTAACTTCCCCAAAGTGCAGACCTGGTGCTTATTGCACGATTTTAATCAAGATGGAATAGCAGATATGTTTGCTGGCTCACCTGACCTTGGTCCACAATACGGAGTGGTTTACCAAGGGCATTATGTGAATGACAGCCTGCGTTTCCAACGACTATTTCTTTCGCCCTATGGCTTTGATTACATCTACTTTCCTTCCGGAGACTGGTACAGCTATATCTACTTCAATGAAGAAGACATACCCAGCTTTCAAGACATCGACAATGATGGTGATACGGACCTTTTAGCCTTTGCCTACGGAGGTAATTTCGTAGAGTACTACGAAAACCAAAGCGTGGAAATGGGCTATGGTGCGGACAGCATAATTTTGGAGCGTTCAGTACTTTGCTGGGGTGGTATTTTTGAAACAGGCACCAGCTTGCAAGTCTCTCAATCAGAAGTAGCAGGTGAATGCGCGAACGAATTCTGGGCGGGAGGAGAGGAGCCTATTGAAAAAACAGGAGCAAAAGCAAACGCCATGCACGGCACTTCTACCTTATACGCCTATGATGCGGATGAAGATGGCGATAAAGATTTACTATACGGAAGCATCCTTTTTGAAGGTTTGAGCCTATGTTACAATGGAGGTGATACCGAACTGGCGCACATCACCGCTCAAGACACCCTTTATCCAACTGTTTCCGCCCCCTGTATGATCAACTACCAACCCGGACCGCATTTCCAAGATATGGATGCCGATGGCGATCAGGATCTACTGATCAGCCCTTTGGCATCAAATGGAGAAAACTATGCTACCCTACAATTGTATGAGCGCACAGAAGCGGGCTACAACTTCGTGCAAGATGATCTGTTCACGGATCGCTTTGTAGACTTAGGCAGCCATAGCGCGCCCGCCTACTTTGATCATAACTTTGACGGATTGCTGGATATTGTTGTAGGTACAAGGGGCTATTTTCAAGAAACCGGACTCTATGACCCACGCCTGCAACTATTCGAAAATGTAGGAACAAGCACTGAGCCTGCTTTCACTTTAGTGGATGATGACTGGCTGGGCTTCAGCGCTTTTGCTGAAGAATCATGGACATTCGTCCCGACCTTCGGTGATCTGGATGGTGATGGCGATCAAGATCTGCTCATTGGTGATGTGCACGGCACACTGTTTTATGTGGAAAACACCAGTGCAGAAAGTAGCAGTACCGCCAGCTTCGGCACACCCATATATGGCTATGCAGGCATTGATGTGAGCACTTCATTGGGGCAAAGTGCCTGCCCGCAGCTCATAGATGTGGATCGCGACGGCCTACTTGATCTACTCATTGGTGAGAGCGACGGCAACGTGAACTTTTTCAAAAACACAGGCACTGTAACCACAGCTGAATTTGACCCTGACCCAATGGCGGCGGTCAATAACCACTACTTTGGCGAGGTGGATACCCGTGTGGCGGGCTTTTTCAAAGGCTATAGCGCCCCAGCCTTGTTAGATATTGATGGCGAGTATCACTTAGTAGTGGGCACCTATGACGGAGGCATCCGCTACTACACCAATATCGACGATAACTTAGAGGGCGCATTTAACTACGAACTGAATGCTTTCTCACTTGTAAGGCAAGGGCATAGCCTGCGCCCCTGCATCGCCGATCTCAATAATGATGGCTTGCAAGACATGCTGGTGGGTAATGCTCGGGGCGGCTTATCGCTCTACTCGATCAACTTTGAAACCCTAACTTCAGTAAATGAAAACCCTCAAACTGAAGAAGCCTTGCTGAACTTAGTTGTAGAATATGCTGATCAAAAGCAGCTCAATTTGAGTTGGGAATGTGGTCAGAATCAGCTACAACAAGCATCACTTCGCCTATTCAATATACAAGGACAAGCCGTACACCAGCACAGCATAACAAGCCTCGCTGGTGAGCACAGTATCCATACTCACGACCTTCCAACAGGCATCTACATCGCCCGTTTGGAAATGAACGGGCAATTCATCACCAAAAAAATCATCTTGTTTTAAAGCATTATAATGGCGCAACCATGCTGTTAAAAGGCTGCGCAAGCAGCGTAAAAAAAACGGCGTCGGGCACGAAGTCTCTAGTCTCATGTCTCGGGTCTCAAGTCTAAAAGGCGCAGCCTTTCAACAGCATGGTCGGGCTATCCGCTAAATGGGCTACCCTGTCTGCTGCTTCGCTGGCAGGCATAAAAATGGCTACCTCTGGGCCGCCTTTTTATGCCGCCGCTCAGGGCGCATCCAGTGTACCCCATACCGCTCCTATCCCTTGCGCGTGGGTAACAAAAAAGCCAACCTAAATTCAAATTCAAATACAAATGGTAAAACAAATTACACAACAATTGGGCTGCTTATGCCTGTTGCTGTTATACACAGCAAACACCCAAGCCCAGATCACACCAGAAGTCAGCGCTTGGATGCTCTCTGATGGGACACAGACCGGGCATTATTACCTAACAGATGGCACACTGGTAGATACAGGCGTAGAAGCCGATGTACAAGAAGTCTGGTATACCGAAGAACATGTTTATGTGAAGGCCACTGGTATGGCGGCCTATAATATGGGACCCTTTTTAGATGGTAACCCCAACCAGCCAGATGATCAGAACTATTTGTTCCGCATTACTCGTGATCCACAGCCCAATACAGGCGATCTGGTAGAAACCCCACTAGGCGCGATCGGTGTACTGATCAATGGTGTCTTATTTGAAAACTATGCAGATGCCATGTCTTGGAACAATGAAGGCATCTGGAATAGAAACGCCAATTTCTGGGAGCTAGATGGCTTTGACTGTGCGCGTGCCCACCCACAAGGCACCGCTTATCACGTACACCAAAGTCCCGCCGCATTCAATACCATAGATGATCCAGAAACCGACATTTGCGATATGTACCCATCGGAGGGTTTATTCGTGCCTGACCCCTCAGAGCATTCGCCTTTATTGGGCTATGCTTTTGATGGTTACCCACTGTACGGACCCTTTGCTTATGAAAATACAGATGGTACAGGGCAGGTCATACGCATGCGCTCCAGCTACCAAGGCCGCGATATGGTAGAACGTAACACCCTGCCTGATGGTACAGCTGTAAATGCTGGACCTGATGTAGATGCGATTTACCCGATCGGTACTTTCAAAGAAGACTATGAATATGTGGAAGGTTCGGGCACTTTAGATGAGTTCAATGGTCGCTTCTGTATCACTCCTGAATACCCAGAAGGTATTTACGCCTACTTTGTTACCGAAGATGAAAACGGACATTCGCACTATCCCTTTTTAGTAGGGCCGCATTACTACGGCATTGTAGATGATTGCAACTTCACGATTGGAGAAGGCGGACCTGGTGGTGGACCAGGAGGTATGGAACCCGCACCTTGTGATGAGGTACCTCCGGGCATGCCCTGCTGTGGTGATGGCATTTGTGACGGACCAGAAACAGAGGAAAATTGCCCTGAAGATTGTGGCGACGGTGGAGGAACAGGTGGTACTGGTGGTGGTTATAGTGCTTGTGATGTGGAAGTGCCCGAAGAGGCATTGCAATTCACAGGAATCACAGATGGTATAACAGAATTGAATACGACCCCTTTTGTTAGCTTATCGCCCAACCCTGCAAGTACTACTGTTGAGCTGCGTTTTACAGCAACAGATATACAGCAAATGACCTACACCATTTATGATGTTAGTGGCGCGATAAGGATTACGGATAAGTATGCCACTGTGAGTGGTGATTTGAATATTTCCATTGAAAATTTACCTGCTGGAATCTACTTGCTAGAATGTAAGACCGCAGATAGACTCTACAGCAGTAAATTCGTGAAAAAATAATCGCCTCATTTTCAAATTAACCTTTACTTCTGCGAGGGATAGTAGTGGTATTAAGTGTGCTGCATGGCGAGTGAGTGCGCCTATTGTGGGGGCGGCCCAGAGGTAGCCACCGCAATAGGCAGCAACGAACCGCCAGGCAGTG
>JAHDGT010000105.1 GCA_020631675.1 Bacteroidota bacterium | reverse complement strand
GTGCTTGATTTTGAAGACGAAGCTCTTTTTGAGTTTCGTACTTGAAAAGTACGAGGCGAAAAAAAGCTGAAGTATTCAAGATCAATGACTTAGGGGTAAGGTCGAGAAAATAACTTTAAACTACCTCTTAATTAATTCAATAGAAATTGGAATGTTGAAACAGTATATCGTTTAAGCACACGGACAAAATTAATCGTATCGTTTTATGGCACATTACAACTCCTTCGGCGATCGCACGAAGTCTTATGTCTTACGTCTTAAATCTTATGTCTAAATCAATATTCCCATAGTTCCAACAAAGCCTTCGTAAAGCGTTCCTGCGGCATGTACTGCTTTTCCAACTGGCTATCAAACGGAATGGGCGTGTCCAAAGCCCCGCAGCGCATAACTGGCGCATCCAAGTCTTGGAAGCAATCCTGTCCTATTCTTGCCGCTAACTCCGCACCTATACCGCCTGTCAAGCTGTCCTCATGCAAAACAATGGCTTTACCCGTTTTTCGTACACTATTAAAAACCGCATCCATATCCAGCGGAGATAAGCTGCGCAGGTCTAAAATATCCGCACTGATATCCGGATTCGCCTCTACGGCTTCTAAAGCCCAATGCACCCCTAGACCGTAAGTAATGATGGATAGATCCTCTCCCATTTTCACCAAATTAGCTTTTCCAATAGGTAGGGTATAAGGATCATCCGGAATCTCCATTTCCAGCTCAGGTCTTCTATACAAGTACTTATGCTCAAAGAACAGTACAGGATTCGGGTCTTCGAAGGCCGCCATTAGCAGTCCTTTCGCATCATACGGATTAGAAGGGTAAACGATCTTCAAGCCCGGAGAATGGAAAAACCAAGCCTCATTACTTTGAGAGTGAAACGGACCAGCGGCCACATTCCCTCCTGTTGGCATGCGCACCACCACATCGGCATTTTGCCCCCAGCGGTAATGTGATTTACTCAAATTGTTAATGATCTGATTGAAGCCACAGGTCACAAAATCCGCGAACTGCATTTCCACCATGGCTTTCCAGCCTTTGATGGATGCTCCTAAACTGATGCCCAGGATCGCCGATTCACAAATAGGGGTGTTTCTAACACGCCCCCTACCATAGGTGTCCATCAATCCATCCGTTATTTTGAAAACACCACCATAATCCGCGATGTCCTGCCCCATTAAAACCAAATTGGGATAACGCTCCATCGCCTGTCGGATCGCGTCTTTGATCGCACCGATATAACGTTTCGGACTCGTACTATTCGAAACAGGTAAAAGAGCAGAAGGGGTATGAACTTTAAACACATCCTTTTGCTCTCGCTCTAAGTCCACTTCAATAGGAGGGGCCGCATTCGCCGCTTTCAGATTGTCATTGATCAGCTCTTTGAATTCAGAGCGAATTTCTTCAATATCCTGAACGCTCAATACCCCTTCCATCATCAACCACTGCTCATAATTGTTGATCGGGTCTTTCTTCGCCCAAGTATCCATCAAGTCTTTCGGTACATACTTCGTACCCGAAGCCTCTTCATGCCCACGCATACGGAAAGTCTGTGCTTCCACTAAAACAGGACGCGGATGCTTGCGTAGCGATGCCGCCAGTCTGCTGATCGTATCGTAGACCTCCAAGATGTTATTCCCATCTATTTTGAAGGCCTCCATGCCGTAGCCTACCCCACGATCCATCAGATCATCACAATTGTACTGCTCTGAGGTGGGCGTAGATAAGCCATAGCCATTATTCTCGATCATGAAAATAACGGGCAGTTGCCATACTGAAGCCACATTGAGCGACTCGTGAAAATCGCCTTCGCTGGTACCTCCTTCTCCTGTAAATGCCAAGGTGACTTTACCATCATTATTCAGCTTATCAGCCATGGCAATACCACTACCCACTGCCAACTGCGCACCCAAGTGCGAAATCATACCCACGATATGGTATTCATTCGTACCAAAGTGAAAGGAGCGATCACGACCTTTTGTAAAGCCGCCTGCTTTTCCCTGCCACTGTTCGAACAAACGTTGTAGCGGAATATCTCGATTAGTGAATACACCGAGATTACGGTGCATGGGTAATATGTACTCATCCGGTAGCAAGGCTTTAGTTGCTCCTGCTGAAATGGCTTCCTGGCCAATACCAGAGAACCATTTGGTGATCTTTCCTAGGCGCAGTTGATTCAACATGCGCTCTTCGATCATGCGAGGCAAAAGCATGGCTCTATAAAGCGAAATGAGTAAGTCGTCGGTATGTTGAGGACCGCGTTTGTATTGGATGTCCAAGACCGAAGAAAGGGCACTGCTAGACATAAAACTATATGGTATAATAAATGAGAGGGAAGTGGTTTAGAATCTGACAAAGTTAGGCCTTTCAGCAGACAAGTTTATCAAGCCGGCTCACTCGCTTTGTCATGTTTTATGCAGATCGAGATCCGTTCTAATCTATTTTCTTGTATGGAGAGTACTCTGAACTGAAAACGCCCTAGCGCAACAGCAGTATCTTCTTCAGGAATCTCTCCGGTCAGTTCCAATAAAAGTCCGGCAATGGAATTAAAATCACCCTCTACATTATCAAACACTTCCGGGTCTATTCGCATCACACGGCATAAGTCCCTGATCGGGGTCATGCCATCAAATTCGTAATTATAGCGATCAATCTTTTTGAAGTCGATATCATCTTCCGGATTATCGTATTCGTCTTCAATCTCGCCAACGATCTCTTCTAATACATCTTCTAAGGTCACCAAACCAGAGGTGCCTCCATATTCATCCACCACGATCGCCAAGTGGGTACGATTCTCCTGGATCTCACGGAGCAGGTCATCAATTTTCTTGCTTTCCGGCACAAAAAACGGATCGCGCATTAACTTCTGCCATTTGAAATTCTCGGCTTCATTAATGTGTGGCAAAAGGTCTTTCACGTAGAGTAAACCCACTATATGATCCAAGTCTTCCTTATAAACAGGGACTCTGGAATAGCCCTTATCCACTAAGAGTTGTCTGAGGTCATCAAAAGGCATGAACACATCGATCGCGAAGATCTCCATTCTATTGCGCATGATCTCTTCCACATCAATATCACCGAACTGCATGATGCCTTTCAGCATGCGCAGGTCTCGCTGTGCAGGTTCTGGCAGATCCGTTTGCGCGTTAGCCACAATATTAATTGCTTGTTCTATCTCGCTCTTGCTGATCTGGTGTTTCATCCGCTGATCCAGCTTGCGTTCAATAAAGCGCGTAGAACGTGCTAACAAGCGGCTAAATGGAGATAACAGAAAATAGAATAAGGATAATGGGCCGGTAGCGAATTTAGCCAAGCGCATATTATTATGCGTGGCATATACCTTAGGCATCACCTCACCAAAGAGCACCAAAGCGAAGGTCACTAAAACCGTATTCACCAAATAGGCTACGGTAGGGTTGGCCGAAGACATTTCCGTCTGACCCGTCAAAAAGTAAGACAGAATAACAATGCCGATATTGAAGAGGTTATTGGCGATCAAGATCGTCGCTAATAACTGAGGCGGTTTTTTTAATAAAGCGAGCAAACGATCATTAGCTGCTGAACGCTCTGCTTTCAAATGATTCAGCTGCTGGGGCGATAAGGAGAAAAAAGCGATCTCAGCACCAGAAACGATCGCGGATCCCATGAATAGGAAAAGAACGATGGCGGCGACAAAATATAAACCCCACCCATTCGCCAGATCGGCGATATGCAGTAGATACAAGGGCGTCCACCACTCTGTGGAAAATAGAGTGAAAGACGCACCTGTGCCCATCAAAAAAGTTTGTGAAAAATACGGGTAAGGTTCCAGTTGTTGTTCCCCGTTAGGTTCGGTATCCAAAGCTTGTCCTTTTGGTCAAACGATAGTGATAAATGAGGTGTTAGAACGGTAAGTCGTCCAACTCTTCATTCACCTGATCTACTTTAGCGGTTGGTTTTGCCGCAGCTTCTTGAACACTGTTGGCAGGGGCCGCACTTGAGCTTTGCTGGTAGCTACCACTACCACTTCCACCACTATTTTCCGCTTTACTTCCCAGCATACGGAAAGTAGAAGCTTCTACTTCGGTACGATAGTTCTTTTTGCCGTCAGCATCTTCCCAGGATCGAGTTTTTAGCTTCCCCTCAATATACACCAATTTCCCCTTACTGAGATATTTCTCAGCGATCTCGGCCATCTTGCGCCAAACGACAATATTGTGCCATTCCGTTAACTCAACACGCTGTCCATCACGATTTGTGTAAGATTCGTCTGTTGCCAGAGAGAAACTCACCTTGAGCGCGCCACTATCGAAATGCTGCGCTTCAGGGTCTTTACCCAAGCGCCCGATCAACATGACTTTGTTTAAACTGCTCATTAGTCTTTAATTTAATTTTACAAAGATAAGTAATGCTTTGAATAAGCGGTAGGGGGCAATTCGTGTTATTCGCATTGTTCCCATCACTTTCTACAAAGCTGTCAATTAGAAAGTGTGTCAGGCGGCGTTTTTTCCCGATTGATTCTCTTTTTTGACGCTTTTTAACATAAAATCAGAATCGCATTATCTTTACCCGCATGACGAATAAGACCGCGGATAATGGTTTAGGGAAGCTATATCTCATACCCACTTTATTGGGTGGGGATGACATCAGCATTTTACCTGAAGATACGATCAAGACCACTTTACAACTCTCCCACTTTTTAGTGGAAAACCTAAGAAGTGCCAGACGCTTTCTGGTTAAGATCGGAATCAAAAAAACAGGTCGTACCATCGATGAGCTGGCCTTCGAGCTGGTCAATAAAAAAGAACAGCGTTCTAAATCGGAAATGGAGGCATTATTATTGCCCGCCCTACAAGGTGAAGACATTGGCTTACTTTCAGAAGCCGGTTGTCCGGCAGTAGCTGATCCCGGAGCGGAGATTGTTAAAATCGCTCACGAAATGGGTATTGTGGTCATTCCATTGATCGGCCCATCTTCTATCTTACTCGCACTCATGGCCTCGGGTATGAACGGACAGTCTTTTAGCTTTCACGGTTATTTGCCTATAGAGAAGTTAGAGCGAGACCGAGCCATAAAAAAGTATGCTGATTTTGCTGTGCGTAATAGACAAACACAATTGTTCATAGAAACGCCCTACAGAAGTCAAGCCCTTTTTGAAGCCATGCTAAAAGCCGTTAAACCGAATCTGCGCTTATGTGTTGCTGTTGATTTAACGCTGCCCACTCAAGAGATCACGACCATGAAAGTTAGTGAATGGAAAGTGATGGCGAAAAGTGTGGATCTGCACAAAAGACCAGCTATATTCCTGATCGGTAAATAATGCCGACATGCAAACGACAAAAGCACTAAAATCTATTTGCTT
Organism: Bacteroidota bacterium; assembly: GCA_020631675.1. Taxonomy (GTDB): domain Bacteria; phylum Bacteroidota; class Bacteroidia; order Chitinophagales; family UBA2359; genus JAHDGT01. The sequence continues at coordinate 6,143 of JAHDGT010000105.1, read as the reverse complement.
TTAGTTAGGTTATAAACTATTTTCAGTTGTAGGTATTTAGGTTGGGTGTTTTTCAGCCAAAATTGCCTGACCTAAACAATTACTATTCAGTTTTAATTCTATTTCACAGATATAAGCCTATTAAGATGCTCAAAAAAACTACATTCTTAAGCGTTCTATTTCTAACGCTCGCCTTTATGTTCAACCACCCCAACAGCTACACTTACAGTAGTCAGCCACCTTTGGCGCGTACAGGTGCATTAGGTGAGCTGAGTTGTGCCAGTGCGGGTTGCCACTCTGGTGCTGCCAATGCGGGTCCAGGTAGTGTAACGATCACACCTGATTTTGAAGCCTATGTGCCTGGTGAAACCTATAACATCACCGTTTTGGTTGATGATGATTCAAAATCGCGTTTCGGTTTTGAAGTGATGGCGGTAGATAATGAAGGCAATAGCGTAGGTGCGTTCACTGCTGATACAGGTAACTTCATCAATGTAGGCGAAAGTTCGAGTACAGGTAGAGAATACGCCCACCACTTCAACTTGCCGTTAAGCACAGATAACAGCTACGTAGTAGAGTGGACAGCTCCTGATGACGATATGGGTGAGATCACTTTCTATGCCGCCGGGGTAGCTGCTAATGCGGCTTCTGGCCCAGCTGGTGATAATGTGTACACCAATGACTCAGGCGTGTTCGAGGCGGATCCCGGTATCGGTATCAATGATTTGGCGGAAGCGGGTGATATGGACATCTTAGTATTCCCTAACCCTGTAGTATCTGATGTGAATGTTCGTTATCAATTGCATAGTACAGATAACATTCAAATCGCTTTGTTCGACCTTAAAGGACAAATGCTACAATCTTTCTACTCTGGTACACAAAACGCAGGTGCGCATCAAATGCAATTTGATGTAGCCCATGAGCAGCTTACACCAGGTTTGTACATCATTCGAGTAATGGGTAATGAACACCAAGTAAGCCGCAAGTTGAGCATACGATAATCTACGCTGATGATTTGTAAAAAGCCAAGTAAGAAACTTATTTCTTACTTGGCTTTTTTATTTTTGCCCCCTCCTCCGCACAACGAAGCATACCCATTTGTCGTTATCCAAGCATCCTTCACCAAGATCTGGATATGAAAACGTCTACCCGATTATTGCTCACCCTCCTAATTTGCTTATCCTGTACTTCAAAAGGGTTCGCACAAGAAGATCCGACTGATACAAGTCCATTCTCCGCCTATCACACCGGAGACATCATTATCGGAAAGCGAAAGCATCCCTTTTTGCGTAGAAGTGTGTCCGTAGATAATCTCGCCAAAGTCAATACCGTCGGTCGCCGAATCCTCTATCGCATAGAAGGTCGAGATGCTGACTGTCGGTCCATTGGCGTACTGGGTTATCGCTTAGAACCTTTTTTTGAAGGGCATCCCGAAGCCATGGAACGCTATCGCGCTTACCGCCTGAACAGGGGCTTTGGAAAGACCATGATCCTCACCAGCTTGGTTTCTTATACTGGCTGGATCGGTGCTGCGGCCAAAAATGCGATGTCAACAAGTCGTACAACAGTGAAAAGCGTATTTTTCAAACCCAACACCCTAATTTTGATGGGCGGCTTTTTTGCTAGTATATTTGGCTATTACCGACTCAATATCAATGCCGACAAACGCTTGTTCGAGGCGGTCATGTTACGCAATCAAGCGCAACATAAAAAGAACAGTCTGCCAGCACCTGCTGAGATCAACAAGAACACAGGCATGCAACTGGAATTTTCGCCACATATTTGGAGTCCGTTAAATCAAAGTACCTACTTCTCTGATCAGAAAAATACAAGGCAAGTCGGTATGCGTGTGACTTTATTTTTTTAAGCTGATTCAATACAGACCTACAACTCGAACACATCAACCAATACCATGAAGAAGTACCTATCCATTTACACCCTGCTTTTATGCCTACTCTTCGCATTCAGTTGCGATAATGATGAAGCGGATGAGCCTATAGATCCAGAAGAAAATCCCTGCGGTTTCGCTGACACGATCTCCTTTTCTTTAGACATCGTTCCACTACTGGAAACTTACTGTTATTTTCCGGGCAGTGCCAATGTTTGCCATGCCGATGGTGGTTTCGCCCCCGGCTTCTACACTTCACATGCGGGCGTTTTTGAGGCGCGTACTAAAATTATGCAACGTGCCATAACTATCGGGGATATGCCTCCGACATACAGTACCGAAGGCCCGACCAGCATGACGGAATGTGATCAAGAAAAATTGAGATTGTGGTTAGAGGATGGTGCGCCTAATAATTGAGATAGTTTGTAACTATTTAGGTTGGGGCTTTTGAGATGAAAAATCAAGCTTATTGTTCTTAGACGAAGCTCTTCTTGAAAGGAATCGCAGCGCGCTTGCTTGAAAGAAAGCTGAAGTATAAGGGCAATAAGGTATTTTTCAGCCAAAATTGCTCAACCTAAACAGTTACGATAGTTTATAGCTTTTCATCTCGCAGAAGAGAGGTGAATCTGTGTGTCAGCAGGCTTTTATTGTGGGTATGCGCCATGAAATACAACTTTTTGAATTGATGTATCTTTGAAGCACTTACTTTCAAAATAGCAAATCTCCACTACTGGATGCTGCTGATCTACACACCCAAGAATACGCATCGTTTATCGTATACCTTCGAGCATATCTTCGAGCATATGCTGGGGGTAGAGGCCAGCATCATTAACCAAAAGCAAGCCTTTGCCGACTATAAAGGCCCGAAGTTGAACTATAGTAGCAGGCAACATGGAGAGGAAATGTTCTTTTATGCTTCGCCGCTGCTGTTCGAGAACGGGATCAAGCCTCAGCGTATTAAGGTGCAAGATTATGCTGATACGAAGATTTTTTTCATCAGCAAGAACAACTCTGATCTGCCTTTTGATCTGTTCGCGGCCACTTTTTATCTGATTACTCGCTATGAAGAGTACTTAGATAAGGAGCGGGATGAGCACGGCCGTTTCCCCGCACATAAGAGCATGGCCGTGGAGCATGATTTTTTACATCAAGCGGTGGTGGATCGCTGGTGTTTGATGCTGTTGGAGGTTTTGCTGCAATACTATCCGGATCTGAAATATAAGCGTAGAAAATTCCGTTATAGACCCAGCTATGATATTGATCTGGCTTGGGCTTTCAAAAACAAGGGCGTGCTACGCAATCTGGGCGGCTTAGCCTATAATCTGCGCCATCGGGAGATGGCGAATGTGCGGCAGCGACTCTCGGTGCTATTAGGTGGCAATCCAGACCCTTATGATACTTTCGCCTTTCAGCGGGAGTTGCAAAAGACACACCGCTTAGATCCCATTTATTTTTTCTTGGTGGGGGATTATGGAGAGTTTGATAAAAACATCTCTATTGAGAACCTCTCTTTCCAGGAGTTGATCCGCTCTACGGGGGATCATGCCGAAGTGGGAGTACATCCTTCTTATGACTCGAATGAGAATGGGGAGGCATTGGAACTGGAGACCAAGCGTTTGCAGCGGATCCTGAAAAAGGATATTGTACAGAGCAGGCAGCATTTTTTGCGCTTGGACTTGCCGGATACATATCAACAACTGATCGAACACGACATCACGGCTGATTATACGATGGGCTACTCTAAAGGGGTGGGCTTCAGGGCAGGGACTTGTACACCTTTTTATTTTTACGATCTTACTTTGGAGATGCGCACCAGCTTGAAGGTGTATCCTTTCATGTTAATGGATGTGAGCTTGCGTTTGCATCTGGGTCTTGAGGTGGATAAAGCCTTAGCACTGGCGAAAAAACTGGTGGATGAGACTGCTCTAGTAAACGGCTTGTTCATGACGCTCTGGCACAATCATACCCTCAGCGAGACGCACGGCTGGGAAGGCTGGCGAGAGATGTACGCCGAGCTAGTGGCTTATGCCGCTGCCAAGCAGCAAGAGGAGAAGGAAGTCGAAGTGATTTGAACTAATACAACTACTGTACTTTGAAATTAGCTTATATTTTCCCTTTATACGCACAGGCTTGGTGCCTGCTAACGATCTTTGGCATTGCTTTACTAAGTGCTTGTAGCAGTGATGCCATACCCAAGCCAAAAGCATACCCCAGATTGATGTTACCCCAAAAAGCTTATAAGAGCTACGCACCTGAAGATTGTCCGTATAGCTTCGAGCATCCGGTTTACGCTACGCCTAATAGTGATACCGTTTTCTTCAAGCAAAAAGCACAAGACCCATGCTGGCTGGATCTGAAATTTCCGGGCTTGAACGCACAGATGCATTTTAGCTATAAGGAAATGAATCAGAAGGGGAACGACTTGGCTACATTGGTACGCGATGCCTACAAAATGAATCTGAAGCACGTGCGAAAAGCAGATTATATTGAGGATAGTGCCTTTGTGACCAAGCAGGGCGTATATGGCATTTACTATTTGGTAGGTGGAGATGCAGCCTCTTCTACTCAGATCGTATTAACAGATAGTACGAAGCACTTCATCTGGGCATCGCTCTATTTCAAAGAAACACCCAATGAGGATTCAATTGGTCCGGTTGTAGATTTTGTGCGCAAGGACATTGACCACCTGATTGAGACTTTTAGGTGGAAGTAGTAGGCCCGGTTAAATTTTATATTGCTGCTCTTGTAAAGTATCTACAAATGCTTTTTTCTTGCGGGCGGATACATATACATGAGAGCCATCGCTCATGAGCACCGTGCCTTCTTTCAAATATTTATGAATGTGGCGCATATTCACCAAATGGCTGCCATGTACCCGGTAAAAATCGTGCTCGCTCAATAATTCATCGTAGTATTTGAGGGTTTTGGTCACCATCATCCGCTTACCCGCTTTGAGATGGAAAATCGTGCAATTGCCATCCGCCTCGCAGCGTATCACCTCTGATATATCCACAAAAGTGATACCCTCTAAACTGGGCAAACCAATTTTGCTGGCGGTCGCATTGTCTGTTGGCTGTTGCCCATTTTGCTCATCAGCCGCATCTTCAGCACTACGCCTACGAAAGCGATTCACTGCCTTCTGCAACTCTAAAATATTGATCGGCTTCAGCAAATAATCCAGTGCTGCCCCTTTGATCGCTCTGATCGCATATTCATCAAAAGAAGTGGTAAAGACCACTGCGGGTTTTTCTTGTAGATCTTGTAAACTATCCAATAATTGGAACCCCTCATCGCCCGCAGGCATGCGCACATCCAGAAAGATCAATTCTGGTTGATGTTTTTTAATCGACAATAAACCGCTGGGCGCACCATCCGCCATGTCCACCACCTCTACCTCTGGACAATAATCCCGCAGCAAATTAAAAAGCGTACGTCGGCTTCCCTCTTCATCATCAATGATGACCACTCTGATTTTAGTTGGATCCGTCATTTTAAGAACGTTTGCGTTGCATCTTAGGCTTATAGATTGGTACGGTAGAACAAGGCTCCCCGTACATCAAGCTCTTTACCACAGGCATCAACAACCTACTGATCTCGGCATAAGCACTCGGCGGCACAGGCAATGCCCCACAACCCTTCACTACTACTCTTTTATCACGATAAGCTTCCGCATCAAGCTTTGCGATGGCATCTCGATACCAAAGCGTCAAAAGCGTGCGCTCATCGCCCTGCACCACATCCGTGGCATGCGCTTGTAAACGCGTCGCCACCAACATATATGCCCAGACCGGTATGATCGCATCCGTAGAGCAGAACACCGCCACTCGCTTGCCCGCGAAAACACTCCAATCCTGCTCCTTCATAGCCATTCGGAAGTCCTTCTCCCGCAAGATCAGCCCCTTGAACAGGTAGTCTTTCAGGTCAAAAGCCACCACTTCCTCCTTCGGAAACAAAGTCTCCAAATTAAAAGTGACAATCCCACTCTGGGCAACCTTATTCACGATCACATCACTCATAACATCCGTATTTAAACTTTGAGCGTTGAACGTTAAACGTTAAGCTTTCATTCAACAGTCAAAACTTTATCATTCAAATTTAAATCATGGCGCGTAACCGCAATAAAAAGGGGGATTCCTTTAAGGACGATCATTCCCAAACGGCAAATGTAGAGACGTTGCATGCAACGTCTGTACGGTCAATCTGTGCATTGAAACACCTGCCCCCTTTTTACTGCGGTCACCGGGCTATCCGTTCTTATTAAGCGCACTGCCTGTCG
>JAHDGT010000104.1 GCA_020631675.1 Bacteroidota bacterium | reverse complement strand
AAGCAGCTTAAGGAATTTAGGTAAGTACTTGACAGTTTAAACGTTTTTCATTGCGATTTTGACTTTTTTATTCCTTAAGGATTTGATTTTTATTTTGATGCTTTTGTTGTTAAGTGTCTGATTGTCAATGAATTATTTTGTTGTCGTGTTTCGTATTTCTTGATAAAAACAGCGATTTGTATTTCTATAGCTTTAAGGAGCTTGATTATCTTTATTTCACTTATTGGTTCTTGTTTCGAACCTAAAAATGCTTGAGGCATGTCTAAGGGGCGAGTTTTGATCACGGAGCGTATTCATCCGGTCTTGCGTGCTAAATTGGAAAACTACGGTTTTGACTGCACTCATATCATAGAGACTTCTCAAAATGAGGTGCTGTCTTTGATCGCTGAGTATGATGGTTTGGTTGTACGGTCCGGCATTAAAGGAAATAAGAGCTTGATGGATGCGGGAGAAAGATTAAAGTTCATTGCCCGAGCTGGCTCTGGGATGGATTTGATCGATCTGGTCTATGCAAAAGAGAAAGGGATCGTATGCTTGAATTCTCCAGAAGGTAATAAGGATGCGGTCGCGGAGCAAGCTATAGGCATGTTGTTGAGTTTACTTCATCATATTGCGCGTTCTGACCGTCAGCTTCGAGATGGGAAATGGTCGAGATTAGAAAACAGAGGGACGGAGTTAGGGGGAAAGACAGTGGGGATCATTGGCTATGGTAATACTGGTAGTGCCTTTGCGATGCGTTTACTAAGCTTTGGCGTGCGAATTCTGGCTTATGATAAATATCGGTCAGATTTCGGTAATTATCTGATTGAAGAAGTTGACTTGGAGCATTTGAAGCAAGAAGCAGATGTGATCAGTTTTCATATTCCGCTGAATGAGGAAACTCGGCACATCATTGACGCTCCGTTCTTGAAAGGCTTGCAACAACAGCCCCTTTTGTTGAATACCTCCCGAGGAGGTATTATGAATACAGTGGATGTGTTATGGGCTTTAAATGAGGGGTATTTGTCAGGCGCTGGCTTAGATGTTTTCGAGAATGAACGCTGGGACACATTGAGCGAGTCAGAGCTTGGAGTCATTAAAGGCTTACAGGCACATGGTCGTGTTGTAATGACGCCGCATACAGCTGGTGTTACTTTTGAATCATTTGAGAAAGTGGGGGCGATTCTAGCGGATAAGATCATCGCTTGGCACAGTGAATCAGAAGCTGAGACTGAATCTTGAATTAAGCACAATGGAAGCAGTTAGGGCAATCTGATTTTACAAGCGTCATTTTCGTGTCAATCCCTTGCTATATAAGGCTTTAGGAGGCTAACGACCAATAGTTAAACTGTGTGAAAATCCCTATATTCGCGCACTTAGCCTATTGTATAGATAATAGTAAATGTAATATACACTGAATCATAAACTTATACTTATGAAGAAAATTTTATTCACTATCCTGCTGCTGTTCTCTGCCATGAGCATCGCACTTGCTCAGAGTGGGGAATTGCAGGTGAAGGTATTAGATGCTGCCAATGGGGAGCCGATACCTTTCGCGAACGTGGCGGTAACCATTGGTGGTTCCCTCACGGGTGCGGCTACGGATTTTGATGGTGTTTGTACCATCAAGCCGGTCCCACCAGGCAGTTACTCTGTCGAGGTGACCTATTTGGGTTATACACCTAAGCGTATTGAAGGCGTATTGGTTACTGTTGATAAGATCACATTCTTGGATGTAGAGATGGGCGAGGATGCCGAAATGCTTGATGTATTCGAGGTGGTTGAATATACCGTTCCTCTTTTGAAGGCGGATGAGACCTCTACGGGTAATACAGTAACGAAAGCGGATATCGCAAACCTTCCTACTCGTAACGTAAGCTCCATCGCTGCTCAGGCTTCTGGGGTTTACCAGTCGGATGAAGGTGGCGGACTGAATGTAAAAGGTTCTCGTGAAGAAGCGACGGACTATTACATTGATGGTATTAAGGTACGTGGTAGCTCCAACCTGCCTGCATCAGCAATTGAGCAGATGACAGTAGTGACGGGTGGTGTACCTGCTCGTTATGGTGATGCTACTGGTGGTATCATTAACATTACTACTCGTGGTCCTTCCAGCCAATTTTCAGGAGGTATAGAATTGATTACTTCTAAGTTCTTGGATCCATACGGTTACTACTTGGGTAACTTCAGCTTAGCGGGTCCTATTATTAAGGTGAACAGAGGTGAATCTAACCAGCGTACATTACTTGGTTTCTTTATTTCTGGTGAATACTTGCATGAAGATGATGATGATCCTTCTGCGATCGGTAACTGGAAAGTGAAAGATGATGTATTAGCTGACCTGCGTGCGAACCCTTTAATTCTGAATGATCAGGGTTCTGGTGTATTGAAGACAGCTGACTTTGTTACTTATGATGATATGGAGTTGGTGAAGGCTAAATTGTTCAATCCTAAGGATCAGATCAGTTTAGCAGCTAAGTTCGATTTCCAACCTGTTCAAAATACGAACATTACTTTAGGTGGTAACTTCAACTTCCGTGAGGGTGGTGTTTTAGGTACATCGTTGAATAATTATAACCGCCGTTGGGAGCTTTTTAACTACGATCGTACCCCACAAGAGATTCGTGAGGTTTATCGTGGTTTCGCTCGTTTCACACAACGTTTCGGTGGTAACCGTGCTGCTGTAGAAGGAGAAGAGCAAACTTCTTCCGCATTATCTAATGCGTACTATTCAGTACAGTTTGATTATACGAAGAACTTCTTCACCCGCCAGGATCCGATTTTCGAGGATCGCGTATTCGATTACGGATATGTTGGTCAGTTTGAAACCTTTAGTGAGCCATTCTACCAGCAAGGTGCCGCAGGTGTAGGTGATGAAAGTAACATCCGTGGATGGGAGCTTCAGAACTATATCGATACTTTAACCACTTTCACACCTTCAGATGTGAACCCGGATAAAGCACAAGTAACCTCTTCGTTTTATGACCTGTTAGATGGTCAGACAGACTTGTACACAAGTATTTTCGGTGTACGTAATAATGGTGGTTTGATCAATGGTTTCATTCCTACTTCTCAGGGTACTACTTATAGTTTGTTTTACGTACCAGGTGTACCTTATGATGCATACTTTAAGCAAGATTCCGAGCAGTATCGTTTGAGCTTCAATGGTTCTTTCGATGTGAAGCGTCGTGGTGCTGCTGATATCAGCAAGCATGCCTTGGAGTTTGGTTTTGAATATGAGCAGCGTGTTGACCGCTCTCACTTCACTAACGCCAGCTTATTGTGGGATATCATGCGTTTACGTACTGCTGGTTTCGGTTCTGGAATCGACTTCGACTATAACAATCCTTATTTGTTGATTGATGGCGAGCGTATCGCTTTAGATGATTACGATGGGTCTAACTACGTATTCAGTACTAATGATACCATTACTTATGATTTGATCCGTACGGATGGTGACGCACCAAGTTTATTCGATTACAACTTCCGTCAGAAGTTCGGTTACGGACAAACGGATTTTGTAAGTGTGGATAGCCACTTGCCGAGTGACTTCTCTTTGGATATGTTCTCAGCGGATGAGTTATTGAACAATGGTAACGATCTTGTAAGCTACTATGGTTATGACTACGCTGGAAATAAGTTGAATTATCAACCTTCTTTCGAGGAGTTTTGGACAGCAACAGAAAACATCAATGGATTAGATGTAAATACTCGTCCGATCGGTGCTTTCCGACCAGTATATATGGCGGGTTATATCCAAGATAAGTTCTCTTTCAAAGATTTGATTTTTAACGTTGGTTTACGTGTGGATCGATTTGATGCGAACCAAAAAGCACCTAAAGATCTATACTCTCCTTTGTATGCTACTTTCAAAGCAGGTGAGGTGAGTGAGATCAATGGTGATGCGGTATCTCACCCTTCTACTATTGGTGAGGACTTCGTGGTTTATGTGGATAATGAAGTTAATCCTACTAGAATTTTGGGTTACCGTGATGGTGATGAGTGGTATGATGATGCGGGTTCTTCTTTGGGTACTGATGGTAGTACACTATTAAGTGGTGGTAATGTCAAGCCTTATTTAGCTGCTCCACTTTCTGCTAACCCAGGTAATGATATTAAAGATGAGAACTACGATCCTTCTTTAGCTTTTGAAGATTATGAGCCTCAGATCACTGTGATGCCTCGTATCGCATTCTCTTTCTCTATCTCTGATGAGGCGATTTTCTTCGCGCATTATGATGTATTGGCGCAGCGCCCACAAGGACGTATCATTTCAACGCCAGAAGATTTTTACTTCTTCAATGAGCGTTTGACGAGTACTTTCAACAATCCGAACTTACGTGCGGAACGTACGATTGATTATCAGATTGGTTTCAAACAAAAATTGAGCAGTTCTTCTGCATTAACACTTTCTGGTTTCTATCGTGAGTTGAAAGACATGGTTCAGCTGACTCGTGTGCTTTTCGCTTATCCTAATGATTATACTACTTACGGTAATATCGACTTCGGTACGGTTAAAGGTCTAGAGTTGTCTTACGATATGCGTCGTACCAATAACTTGCGCTTGAACTTGAACTATACTTTACAGTTTGCTGATGGTACTGGTTCAGGTGACCGTTCTCAGGTGAACTTGGTGGATTTCGGACAGCCTAACTTACGTAGCATCTTCCCGTTAAGCTATGACTCTCGTCATATGATCAACTTGACGGCTGACTACCGTTTCTCTGAAGGTGCGAAGTACAATGGTCCTGTTTTATTCGGTAAAGACATCTTGGCGAATGCGGGTATCAACTTGATCGTTCGCGCACGTACAGGTACACCATATAGCCGTCAGGCAAATCCTACTCCTGATGCTCAGTTCGGTGTACGTTCTTCTAGCCAATTAGAAGGTACTGTGAACGGGTCTCGTTTACCAGCTAACTTGAACACCAACTTGCGTATTGATAAAGACTTCAACATTGGTTTTGGTAAGAAAGAAGGTCGTTCAGACAAATACATTAATGTATACTTCTTGGTTCAGAACCTATTGAATACACAGAACGTGGTGAACGTATATTCTTTCACTGGTTCTGCATTGGATGATGGTTATGTTACTTCTGCGGAAGGTCAGCAAAACTCTACTGGTGTAACTGATACTCAAGCTTTCTTGGATCAGTATGAAGTGAAGGTGCAGAACCCGAACAACTTCAGTGTACCTCGTCGTATGCGTTTGGGATTAATGTTCAATTTCTAATCTCGTGATATAATGTCTACAGAACACTTAATACTGCTGTTTGCCGACAAACAGGTGTTCCAACCCATGCCTTTGGCAACATAAGCAGTTATTAATCATTTATTTAAGTAGACAATAACTATCCATCAAAAAATATTAGTCATGAAAATGAAGCATATATTGACTGTCATGGCGGCACTACTTTTTAGTAGTGTATTGATGGCCCGCGAGAATACGGGTGTCAGTACTACGCCTCCTCCCTCAAGTGGGAAAACCGCTGTAGGTGATTGTAATGCCTCAACAGCGCAAATAGAGCTGAACATTAATAATGTTCGTACCACACTTTTAACAGGTGGTGACTTATGGTGGGATTTAGGTAATGCTCGTTATGAGGTACCTAAAGTCGCTATTGGTTCTGATGAAACTTCTAAGCACTCGATATTCGCTGGTTCGCTTTGGATCGGTGGTATTGATGATGCGGGTCAGCTAAAAGTGGCCGCTCAAACTTACCGTCAAACGGGTAATGATTTCTGGCCTGGTCCATTAGATGATCAGGGTGCGATTTCTCAGGAAGTATGTAATGAGTATGACCGTTTCTTCGAAGTACTCGGTACGGATATCGACGCTTTCCGTTCTCTTTTAGATGAGAATGGTGGTGAGGTTTCCGCTAGCCAAGTACCAGAAGGTATCTTAAAATGGCCAGCTCGTGGTAATGACTTTGCTGATGTTGACTTACCGGATGATAAGAACTTAGCACCTTTCTGGAATGCGGATGCTGATCCTGACTATGATCCTACTAAAGGAGATTACCCGGTGATCAACTCTGACATTGAAGGTATCTATGCGGATCAAATGATCTATTGGGTATTTAATGATGTGGGTAACATCCACACGGAAACCAATGGTGAAGCGATCGGTTTGGAGATCGGTGCCTTAGCATTTGCTTTTGCTACGAATGATGAGGTGAACAATATGACGTTCTATAAGTATGCAGTGGATAACCGTTCTACGCAGCCTTTAGATAGTGTTTACTTCGGTCAGTGGGTAGATCCCGATCTTGGAGAATACGACAACGATTTCGTGGGTTGTGTTCCCGAAGAAGGTTTAGGTATTGTATATAATGGTACTGCTGTTGATGGGGTGTATGGTGAAGACCCTCCGATGTTGGGTGTTGACTTCTTCCAAGGTCCTAATAAGCAGGTTGGTATTGACGATGATGGTGAGCCTATCTATGAAGAATTGGGCATGTCCGCATTCGTATACTATGATAATAACTTTACCGTAACGGGTAACCCTGAGAACGCTTCTCACTTCTACGGTTACTTAGCAGGTGTGTGGAAAGATGGTACGCCATTTACTTGTGGTGGTAACGGCTACGGAGGTACTGAAACAGGTTGTGCATACATCTTCCCGGATGATCCAAGTGATAACAGCCCTGGCGCATGGTCAGAGTGTTCTGAAAACAATACACCTGATGATCGTCGTTTCTTACAAGCTTCTGGTCCTTTCCGTTTAGAGCCAGGTGCATTTAACGAAGTGATCGTTGGTGTGGTTTGGGTAGATGGTGAGTCTTTAGAATATCCTTGTCCTTCTTTCGATCCTATCTTACGTGCGGATAAGAAAGCACAAGCACTATTCGACAGTAACTTCCAGTTGAAAGACGGTCCTGAAGCACCGAATATGTCTATTCGTGAATTAGATCAAGAATTGATCATTTCTTTGTGGAACCCACCAGGTTCTAATAATGAAAATGAAGCTTTCGAAGCAACGGATCCTATCTTGGCTTCTAATGATTTGATCGAGGATACGACTTACCGTTTCCAAGGCTATAAAATTTACCAATTGGCCAACGCTCAAGTATCTGCGGCTGAATTCGGTGATACGGATAAAGCGCGTGAAATCGCAGTTGTAGATGTTAAAGATGGCGTAGGTCGTCTCATTAATTTCTCAGAAGATAGCCAATTGGGTTCTTTCATTCCTGAGTTAATGGTAGACGGAAGCGACCAGGGTATTCAGCATACTTTCCGTATTACAGATGATTTATTCGCTACTGGATCTAAGCAATTGGTGAACAACAGAAAGTATTATTTCTCTGTGATCGCGTACTCTTATAACGGACATACACAGTATGACCCGAATGATCCTACAGACCCTACAGTGAACTTCGAGCCTTACCTTGAAGGACGTAAAAACATCAAAGCTTACTTAGGTATTCCTCATAAGGTGTCTCCTCAAGCTGGAGGTGTCGTATTGAATGCGGAGTACGGTGATTCTCCTGAAGTGATCCAAGTAGAAGGTTTTGGTAGTGGTGGAAACGAATTGGAGTTAACGGATGAGTCAGTAGCTGAAATCCTGATCAATGGCTTCGCTGAAAACCCAACTTATGTTGGTGGAAGCTCTCCAATTAGCGTTAAAGTTTACGATCCATATAATGTAAAAGGTGGTGATTATACACTTAGAGTGCCTAATGTGGGTACAGACAACATTTTAGATGTTAACTCTACTTGGACATTAGAAAGCTCTGATGGTACGGTTTACACCAGTGACCAGTCTATTGAGCGTGCGAATGAGCAAGCGATCGGTGGTTGGCAAGATGGTTCTCTAGGTTTCACAGTAAGCCTTGAGCAACAAAATGCACCAAGTAATGCCGCTGAATCCGTATTAGACGCAAGCGATGAATTCGCGAATGTTCAAAGCGAGTGGCTAACATTGGTTTCTGATGCAGATGGTCAAAGTAGAAATAACTGGATCCGCTCTGGTACTTTCGTATTAGATGATAATACAGAATACAACGATATAGCGGTTAGTAATAACTTCTATGACCCTGAGCAGTATTACGAAAGCATCTTAGAAAGTAAAGTCGCGCCTTATTGCTTGACCAACTACAGAACTTCTACAGGCTTAGCCCCTGGTTGTGGTGACTGTTTCTCAAGTAGCTCCGCACATACACTTAACTTGGATATGATGCGAAGTGTTGACTTGGTATTCTCTAATAATCCTGATGAGTGGACACGCTGTGTAGTTGTTGATTCAGCACCAGACCCAGCAGTTAGTGAGGGTAAGTCAGAGAAAAACTCTATCCGTCGCCATGCTTCATGGAACAAAGACAATACTTATAGTGAAACATCTCCTGGTTCTTTAGTAGAAGATGCGATTTACTATGTATCTGGTACTTCAGCTTCGAATATTCAATACACGGATGAAGATGGTGATTTACAGACCATTCCTGCTAATGAATTCTTCAAAGCGAATGATATTACGGGTTCTGCTTCATATACCGCTAATAATGGTGCGGTTCTATTGAGTGGAAGCGATGTTGGTATGTCTTACTTCCCCGGCTATGCGATCAATGTAGAAACAGGAGAACGTTTGAACATCGTTTTCGCGGAGAACACTTTCTTCGGTAATCAGAACGGTAAAGACATGATTTGGAACCCAACTTCTACCTTAACTACCCCAGGTGCGGGAACACAGGTAACAGGTGGTGAGCACTTCGTTTATGTTATGAATTCTCGCTATGATTCTGGTGCATCTTACCAAGAGTCTTTATTAGAAGCGGAAGTATCATTGAGTACTACTCAATACCGTAACTATAAGTTGGATGTTTATGATGACGCTATGTGGACAATGGTTCCTTACCTTACTCCTGGTTTCGAAATGGCGAGCGTTGACGCAGGTTTAGTACCTTCTTCAGCTAAAGTGAAGATTCGCGTCTCTACACCATATGAGCAACAAGATGAGGAAACGACCACGAATGTTTATCAGTTCAATATGGATCAGTTCCAAGCAACTAAAGGAGATACCGAAGTTGCTGCATCAGCAATGGATCTGATCAAAATCACTCCGAACCCGTACTATGCATTCTCTTCTTATGAAACGAGCCAATTAGATAACCGCGTTCGTATCAGTAACTTACCAAGCCGCGCCGATGTCAATATCTTCTTGTTAGATGGTACTTTGATTCGTACACTGCAAATTGATAACGGCGCTGAAGACACTTCTGCTGGTGGTACGCTGAACTCTAAACGTATCAATTCCATCGACTGGGATTTGAAAAACGGAGCAGGTATTCCGATCTCAAGTGGTATTTATTTGATTCACATCAATGCACCTGACTTGGGCGAGGAAACGACCTTGAAATGGTTCTGCATCTCAAGACCAATTGACTTGGATGTATTCTAAATCTAACTGAAAGATTGGGTAAGTCATCGGTCGTGTTTTTAGCCATGACCGATGACAATACCTTACCCAATACCTTTCACCGAACTAAATGCTGTTTGATCAGTCATTTGGTTCAACCTAAAATGAATTCTATAATGAAGAGAATACTTACTTTTTTAATCCTACTTAGCTGCTGTTTTGCTCTTTCCAACCAGCAAGCAGAAGCAGGTAACCCTGATCGTGCGGGTTCGGCAGGTGCCGGACACCTACTGATCAACCCTTGGGCAATGAGCTCTGGGCTGAATGGAGCTAATTCAGCAGGCGTTAAAGGTATCGAAGCCATGCGCTTAAATGTTGCAGGGCTTGCATTTACGCCCAAAACACAAGTCAACTTCGCTAACACACAATGGTTGGCAGGTAGCGGCGTTGGCATCAATGCTTTGGGTTTTGCTCAAAAACTAGGCGATTCCAACGTTCTAGGTATCAGTATGATGTCTGTTGGCTTCGGTGATATCGAAGTGACAACTACTGATACACCTGATGGTGGTACAGGTGCTACTTTCCGCCCTAATCTATTGAATATCGGTGTGGGCTATGCGCGTTCTTTCTCGAACAGTATCCACGTAGGTTTCTTATTCCGTTTCGTAAGTGAGTCCATCGCTGATGTATCCGCTTCTGGTGCAGCAATTGATATGGGTATTCAGTATGTTACGGGTCCACGCGATAACTTCAAATTCGGAATCTCTTTACGTAACATCGGGACACCTATGCGTTATTCTGGTGATGGTTTGGCTGTTCAGCTGATCTCTCCACAAGGCTATAACACAACGGTGAACCAACGTTCTGATAAGTACGAATTGCCATCATTGTTGAACATCGGTTTGATGTATGATATTCACGCTGGTGAACAACACATCATTTCTTTGATGGGTAACTTCACTTCTAACTCTTTCCAACGCGATTACATCGGTGGTGGTGTAGAGTACAGCTTTGATCGTTATTTCTCACTACGTGCTGGCTATCGCTATGAGCAAGGTCTTACTGGTGACCTAGGCTTTAATGATCGCGCTACCGCTTATTCAGGATTAACGGCTGGTGCGAGTATCGGTGTTCCATTCAAGAAAGATGGCCCTGGTATCAGCATTTCTTATGCTTTCCGCCACACACACATCTGGAACGGTTCGCACACCATCGGCTTATTGCTTGACCTGTAATAACAATGATCAAGTCATAGCAGTGGATTTGTGCGTATATAGCAAATCCATTAACTTTGCAAGGAACGTTTCTCACCATCGTGAGGAACGTTCCTTTTTTATGGGTAGACCTCAAAGATCCAGAGAACAATTTACTAGTATCAATGGTTTCCCCTTTTTATCGATTTCAACGCATTTGAAATGGCAATAAAATATTTTACGAAAGAAGGTCTAGAAAACCTCAAAGAAGAACTGAACGAGCTAAAAACTAAAGGCCGTGCTGATATGGCCCGTAGAATTAGTGAAGCTCGCGAAAAAGGAGACCTTTCTGAAAATGCGGAATATGATGCCGCCAAAGAAGCACAAGGACTACTAGAAATGAAAATCGCTCGTTTAGAAGGCGATCTAGGTAATGCACGCTTGCTAGACGAAAGTAAAGTCGATACCTCTAAAGTGATGATCTTATCCAGAGTCAAAGTGCTGAATGTGAAAATGAAACGCGAATTCAGCTATATGATCGTCTCGGATAATGAAGCCGATGTGAAGCAAGGTAAAATATCCAGCGAAACCCCTATCGCTAAAGGGCTGCTGGGTAAAAAAGTCGGCGATGTGGTTGATGTGGTCGTACCAAGAGGAACCTTCACCTTTGAGATACTCGAAATCTCTAACGGTGGGTCTTAATAGATTACCATTGTAAAAAAGGGGCGTTGAAATTCACTTTTCAACGCCCCTTTTTTATTATATTGTATTTTAGTTTATTGTATGGCGCATGCCCGCAATGAAAAGGCTTTAAATAGTACCTCCAAATCAAATTGACAATTAGCAGGACATCTTATGTCTTACGTCTTGTGTCTTATGTCTAAAGGCGTCAGCCTTCTCACTGCGGTCACCGGGCTATCCGTTAAAATTCAGCCCCTGCCTGCTGCTGTTTGGC
>JAHDGT010000608.1 GCA_020631675.1 Bacteroidota bacterium | reverse complement strand
GAAAAGACTTAATTTGTAAAGAAATCAAACAGGCCCAATCTGTTCCCCGAATCCCGATCACCAGTATCATTACCACTACCATTACCCAACCAAGTAGGATCCTACTGTCAATACCTGATCAGGAGCATTTGCTGTTATGGACTTCTCCTACTCAATCTCTCCTTTCTCCAAGCCCAAGAACCCACCTGGACAAGGTTCATCGGTGAAGCAGAGGCTATTTCAGACACAAGATATTGGGGCTGCCATTCACAAGAAATAGCAGCTAATGCTACAATCTCACTGTACAGCTATGTGACCCCTGAAGGAACAAATGGTATAGGCTTGGTGCGAATAAACGAGAATGGGGAGATGATATGGATGCAAGAATATGTTGTTGAAACAGGTACACCTTATTCAACTTGTATCGCGACATTCAGTGTATATGAAGATAAAATTTACGTGACCACGCCATATTTGAATGAGGATGAGGGGGATCTGGACATTTTTCTTCAAAAGTTTTCATTAGATGGTGAATTGCTTCAAACGGATAGTTTCGGACATTTTGAAAGTGATCTCATAGCCTTGGATCATGCTCACCTTGAAGACGGGGAGTTGATCATCACTGGAATTTCTGATCTATACAATAACAATGATGCTTATACGGCCTGTTTTGACACTAAATTCGACTTATTATGGGAGTGGTTCGATGGCGGTGCGGAATATGAAAGAAGTCGCTATATAACAAGAGATCTGGATAATGGGGTCTTGGTTGGTTGTTTTACAGCGGAGGATAAGCCGGGTGAGGTGGACAATAAAAATCATGGAGACGGTTATGTTGTGAAATTAGATGAAATGGAGGGTGCTGAATTATGGCGCTTGGAGTTCGGGACAATAGACGATGATTGTGAGTGCGGCATCATTCCTTCCCAATATGATTTAGGTAAATACATTGTTTGGGGGTGTGATGGGCTTAGCTTTGATGGCGAAGTTGAAACAGATGAAGGGGAAGATCAATTATACTGGATCGCAAAAGTGGATAGTACTGGTACTGTATACTGGAAAAAAGAATTCAGTGAGATGACCCAAGAAATAAGTAGAGTATGGGAATATCCTGCAAATGGGGATTTAGTGGCTTGTGGTTCGAATGCTGACGAGTCCAATGATCCCGCATTCTACGGTTGGGTAGCCAAGGTATCAAGTGAAGGAGATGCGGTTTTTGAAAAGACTTTTTATTATAGTGATATAGTAAGTTATACAGAACTTTCAACTAGCAACTTTTTTGAGGACATACTTATTTTAACAGACGGTACATTGTTAGCTACGGGCACTTACCAACTGAGAAATGCGTTTACTGACGAGTATGACGGTCGTAAAGCTTGGCTACTGAAACTGAATGAGAACGGTTGCATCGGTTCCACCTATTGTAGTGGCTTTAACCATCTGACCACTGGGGATGTTCTCTCTTCAATAGAAGCACCCCTAACAATAACATCCGAAACAGGTATTTTCTTTGATCATTCAATGATCGGAGGGAAACCCACCATAAACATACAAGGACTTGCCCCCACCCAGGAAGTACGTTTAGAGATATATTCCCTACAAGGCAAACAATTGGCCGTATACGACATCAGCCCTACTACAGGCAGTCGTATCACATTAGATCGGACTCGCTTTAGCCAAGGCGTGTACATCGCCACGATCAGAGATCGCGAAAGCGGGCAATTATTGCACAGTGATCGTTTGTTGATGCCGTATTGATTCAAATACTCATAAACCGCATCATCTCCCCCAATATATGATGCACCGCAGGGCAGTAGCGGGCATTAGTAGCATGTAGGTCTAAATTTTGTA
>JAHDGT010000103.1 GCA_020631675.1 Bacteroidota bacterium | reverse complement strand
TCTGGGCCGCCTTTTTAGCCCGCCGCTCAGGGCGCTCCTTAGCGGGCTCATTTCCGTTCCTATCCCTTGCGCACCGCAAGTCTCTCATTCCCAGTAAAAAACAATTAGCTGTATTATATTAGTATACATGAAGCAATTATATCGAATATCACACCTATTGATCTGGCTGGTCGCATTTACTTCGATCACAGGCTTTGCGCAAACACTAAGTGAAGATCTACAAGCTATAGTGGATCAAGCATTGCTCGACTTAGACATTAAAGGACTATCCACAGCAGTGCACTTGCCCGATGGTACCGTTTGGACAGGTGTTAGCGGTTTAGCTGGCGAAGGAATGCCCATGACCGACGAATTCAGTATACCCATTGGCAGTGTGAGCAAAGTCATTACCGCTGCTTGTATCCTAAAACTAATGGAAGAAGAGCAACTCTCTTTAGATGACAGCTTAGGCACTTGGGTAGAAAGCTATCCGAACATAGACGGGAGTATCACCATTCGCCAATTGCTCAATCATACCAGTGGTATCTACAACTATACAGAACATCCTGACTTTGTTGTTGATGTTGAAGCTGACTTCAGCTATATTTTCGAGTCTGTTGATATGTTGGATTATGTAGAAGAACCCTTATTTGAGCCGGGTACGGATTGGTATTATTCCAATACCAACTACCACCTTTTAGGCTATATCGTAGAAGCAGTAACAGGTCAAGATTTCCACGAAGTAGCCAAAAACTACTTTTTAACACCATTAGGCTTAGCAGATGTGAGTCTATTCCCACAAGAACCCTTCGGTTCTGAACTGGCGCACGTATTTCAAGATGCAGGCCCACCATACGGCAAAATCGACTTAATGGATTACGGCATCGTCATGGATAGTTTTCTGAGCTCTTCCTGGACCGCAGGTGCTTACACCGCAAAACCTGCTGACCTGTCCCTCTTGATCAAACGTATTTTTGATGGTACCCTACTACAAGAAAGCACCGTAGATCAAATGATCGAAGAGCTTTTTTATATGGGTGGAAATTTTGATTACGGTTTGGGCGTAATGCGCTATGAGATATTCGGGGAATTAGAATTAATCGGTCATGGAGGAGATATACTCTACTCCACACAGGCATTCTATGATCGCGATAATGATTTCAGCATTGTTATCCAAGCCAATGATATGGATGTGAGTTCTTTTGATCTGACCAGTACATTACTTCAAATACAAGGACTGGTGGCTGATGCCGAATTTCCTTCTAATACGGATGAGCTTGTTTCGACTGCAAACACTTTTGGCATCATTGTACACCCTTCTTTTAATCAAGTCAGGATTGTAAGCGATTTAGCAGAAAGCGAATATAAAAATCATCGTTTACAGCTTACCAATTTACAGGGACAAGTGCTAATAGACACTCATTTTTCAAAGCAACTTAACTTGCCCGACCTTGCTAGTGGTCAATACTTTTTGAAAATGATTGAGGTAAACGGCAGCAGTACATCTCAATCATTCATCCTATTACCTTAGAAAAGTGATGAACAGAGACCTAAGCTAACTGCTTAATTTTGAGGTAGAAATACAACACCTCATTTTGCCCACCTTAGTATCAAGTCTGTAATCTTTTTGTAGTGATTTTTCTCATCTATTCTATCTAATTCTTCAGCTAGCGGGGCTATCTTGTAGGAAACTTTAGTGTCGTGCTGTTTTTCTGAAATTTTCAACTTTAAAATAGTAAATACATTTTTGATGTAATCATCATAAACACCATTCGACTTTAAATCGAGTTCCTTATTTTTTAATTGAAAAGCTAAAAGTCTAAAATTACCTAAAAAGCCATGAGCCGTTACATAAATCAAAAGTACGAGCTTGTACATACTCCAATTTCGCCTTTTCCTGTCTACAAATCTGAAGAAGGCGTCCGCATATAAACTTGCCTTATCAAAGTTCTCTTCAACATAAAAACCTACTGAAAGTCCGTAATAAATGGTTTTTATTGACCTTTGATGTTTTTTTTCATCTAAACCATTAACATATTTTTTCACGTCCTCTTCCATCTCTATAAGTTTTCCGTACTCTCCCGAAAAAATCAAAATTTGCATTTTATTCTGTATGTAGTATTTATCCAGTAAATACCCCGTTCTTTTTAATTGATTATGAATTTTCAGTTCTTTTATTTTTTCATTTTCTTCCAATAGTCCACTAAGCTGCTTAGTGTATAATCTAATCTTAACATTAATATTAAATATTAGAACATATAAATTAATGTGCGCCAGCTTGAACTCAAGCTCTTTATCAAATAGTTCTAAACACTTCCTCGAATATTCAAAAGTCTGCTTATAGTCTTTAATAGACTCATAATAAAGTGCTTTCGAGTAATAATAATTGACTTTGCTGACCAACCAATTATCCTCGTTTTCTATATCTCCTATTTCTTGAATGTACTCAGAACCATTATTTTTAAGTAAGCTATAAGTCAGTGTGCTATTGTAACTCAGTACATTTATGTAACGGTCAAAAGCCTCTTTATGCCAAATCAAATCATTTAAAATCATCTGATGCTTTTCTACTGAAATATCCTTAAAGCCCACATTATGCGCATACCTTAAATAGATAATGTTGTAGCGTAAATAAAGTCGCTCTATTTTATGTTTTTCTATCAGCTTTCCTGCTTTCTGAATAGATTTTATTGCCATGGAGTTTATCTGTCTCTTCAGTAATATTTCCGCATCTTGTAAATGCATTTCTATCAAGCGTTCTATATCGTAAATAATTTCTTGAGACCTTAAATATTGTAGCACTTTATCAAACAAATACTTTTTCACTTGTCCTCTTGCCAAAGAGGGAATTTGTTGTTTCAAATAGTCGTCAATCTGATCCTGCGAAAAAGCTTTCATTTTAACGATGTGATCGAATAAATCTAAGTAATACTTATTCTTATCATGAGTGGATGTCGCATAAATTTTAAAGCCTCTCTTTTCTGCTTTGGACATGCTTTTCACCAAATCATACAAATGTTTTGTCATAACAAAACTATCTCCTCTTTTAGAGCATGTTCAGGAATTTATTATCTGGGCAAAAAAGCACATTTTGTTTGCCGAAGTTAAAATCCTGAACACGCTCGTAGCTCAATAAAACAATAAGCAAAGTTATTTCGAAAATTCATCTTTCGCTTAATGTAATTTTAGAAAACTAACACTGTAAATCTTATTTGCTTCTTATTACACTGAATATCAAATACTAACACCCTATTAA
Organism: Bacteroidota bacterium; assembly: GCA_020631675.1. GTDB lineage: Bacteria > Bacteroidota > Bacteroidia > Chitinophagales > UBA2359 > JAHDGT01. Next base: position 8,314 of record JAHDGT010000103.1, on the reverse strand, counting down.
TTTTCTTTAAAAAAATTTAGAATCCATCTTTTCAACAATTTCTCCTATCAAGCACATGCACTACGGCATACTATTCGTGCCAAAAGTCTTTGTGTATAACAATTGCAAAACTTTCTCCAACAACTTCTCGCAGCTTGTACTAAACAACCTAATCTAGCTAAAAAATGAGACGGATTCTTTATTCTTTACTACTCCTATTTTATTTATTTCCATCTTTTATCTTAGGGCAATGCACTGGCGACCAAGATGAGTCTTATTCCTGTGCAGGTGGTCCAGGTGGGTGTAATGTTGTCATAGAGACACATATGGCCAATGTGCCTATTGATGGTGATGGCGTTCCTGTCACTCCCTTCACCTACAACATACCCAATGACCCTTCCAATGGACAATTTCGTGTTTTAGTTCGCTATAGAACCAGAGATACAGCAGAAGCTACCTCTGTCGATTTTAACGGTGTAGCGGGAACACCTATTGATATAGCCTTTGGTAATGAACCCGACCGCGCCACTTCTTATGGTGCGGAATTCACAAGCGGCGATGTTTCCTCTATTACTTTAGATATCGTTTCGCCCGCCATTGAGCCAGACGATTTAGCGGCTTTAGAAGTCGTTGTATTCAAATGCACAGATGGACCTGTGGGCACCTATGCTACTGTCGTTGTAGATGAATTCAACTGGGTAAATTACCCTGGAGGATCTTCCAATCCGAATTGTATAGAACGTACGCTTTGTCTACCAAATGGTGCTTGTACAGAGGATAGAGACCTAACATTAAGAACAGGAATTTTTAATATCCATCAGGATTTCACTTGTGATCGAGAACTTGCATTTCAATATTTCCCGGACGATGGAGATCCAGTTTACTTCGTAGAAGTACCTCCTGAAAACAATTCTGTTGTTGAGCATACTTTCCCTGTTACCGCCAGTACTTCGGAGGTTGTCATTAGTGTTTGTACTTGGTTAGGAGAAAGTGATCCCGACCCTAATTGGGATAATAATTGTAATAGAGGTGTTTCCCACGGCTGGGGCACAACAGCAGTTTTGGACGCTTGTGCTTGCCCTCCTATTAGTAGCTGCCCGGAAATCACCGCATTGGCAGACAATAATACAGGTGATGTATGTGGAAATAGTGTTTCGGTCACTTACACTGCCTCCGTCAGCGAGGGTACAAATGGCACTGAATACAGCCTCAAATGGTTTGTTGACGGTGTGGAACAAACTGGAGAGACAGGCGATTCTTTCAGCACTTCTTATACTATTACTGACGTTTGCTCTCCTTTCGATTCTCCTACTGTTACCGCTACTTTAGTTTGTACAGATACAGGTGAGGAAAGTGCGGCTTTCAATAACTCATCATCTTCGTTCACAATATACCCTACACCTGACACTAGCACTTATACAATCAATGAAAGTACCTGCTCGGTGAACGTTAGCGATGATTGCGGTGGTCTAACGATCACTAACGATCAGGACGGGGATGCTGACTACAGTATCACCTCTGGTGACCCTCCTGTGAATATGACCTTCACCATCTCGCACCCTGGTGCTCCCGCAGCTTGCGAACTGGAAGTACCTTACACACTTAGCTGTTGTCCGGTCATCGGTTCATTGACCCATGACAGCAGCGATGCCTGCCATACGGGTTCAGACATCAGTGTGACCTATACCGCTTCGGTGGCAAATGCCACCAACGGCACGGAATACACTTTAAAATGGTTCGTCGACGGTACGGAACAAACAGGCCAGACAGGTGATAGTTTCACCACTAGCTTCGCTCCTGCGGACGCTTGTACACCTTTGACACCAACTGTCACCGTAACGCTTGTTTGTACCGAATCGGGTGCCGAAGGCGCACCATTTTCAGCAGCAGCACCATTTACGATCTACCCGACCCCTGACGCGAGCACTTATACACTCAATGAGGGTGTTTGTACAGTGAGCGTCACAGATGACTGCGGTTTCTTGACCATTACCAATGATCAGGACGGGGATGCCGATTACTCGCTCGTACCGGGTGATCTTCCTGTGAATCTGACCTTCACACTGTCCCACCCGGGCGCACCAGCGGGCTGTTCATTGGAGATACCTCATACGCTCAGCTGTTGCCCCGTGATCACGGGACTTACCGACGATAATAGTGGTGACGTCTGTTATGATGGCACTAGCATAGACATAACACACACGGTGACGACCTCCAATGGTACGAACGGCACCGAATACACATTGAAATGGTTCGTGGACGGTACGGAGCAGACGGGTGAGACGGGTGATTCCTTCACCCTGAGCCTTGATCCGGTTGACGGATGTACGCCATTGACACCACCGGTGGTGACGGCGACGATCATCTGTTCTGAGACCGGCGAGGAGAGTGCTGCTTTCGGTAACACTTCTGGCACTTACACGATCTATCCGACACCCATGTTGGATGTTGATTACAGCCTCACCGACGAGGAATGTGCGATCGGGGTGACTGACCTTTGCGGTTCTCTCATGATCAGCAACGACCAAGGCGGCGGTGCTACGCACACGATCGGCTCGGGCGATCCGGATTTACCGGTAAACTTCACCATCAGTAGTGATGCTAATGCTCCGGCAGGCTGCGAGGTGATTGAGAATCTGACGGCAATCTGCTGCCCAACCCTAACGAATGTTTCAACTCCACAAGAGAGTTGTTCGGGCGAAGACATTCCTTCCATCTCTATGGACATCAATTCGAGTAATTTCGATATGGAGTACGTCTACTTTGCTTCCCAGCAAACGGATACGGGTATGTACACGGGCGGTACTTCATTGGGCACGGTGACCCCTCCTCCGGGCGGCGGTACGGTGACGCTGAGCAATCTGCCCTTCCCTGCGAACGCGACACAGACACCTGTGACCTATTATGTATATACAATACTGGCTGCGCCACTTCCGAGTAATGCGGACTGTCGACCTTTCCTGGAGACGACGGTGACGGTAAACCCGCTACCGATCGCCGATCCGGCAACAGTACAAGCTTGCGATCTTCTGGATTCTACAGGTGATTTCATATTGACTGATGCAGATGCCATAGTAGACGCACTAGGTGGTAATACGGTAACTTATCATGCTACTCAGAGCGAGGCTGATTCGGGCACAGGCGCGTTGAGTACACCTTATAATTCGGTGGACGCGGTAACACTTTACGCACGGGTGGAGAACCAGTATGCTTGCTATGCTACCAGCGAGCTGACCTTGGAACTACTGTCTTCCCCGGAGGTGTTCAGCGAGATCATCGAGGAATGCGACCTAGGTAACGGTACGGGCGAGTATGACCTATCGGGGGCTACGACCTACCATGCGACCGAGGCGGATGCCGAGGCGGGAGCGAACGCTTTGCCGACCTCCTATTCCAGTAGTCCGGGAATCATCTGGTCCCGTTCGGAGAGTACGAACGGCTGTGTGACGGTCGCGCCGTATGAATTAGTGGTGGTTCCTTTACCACCCGCTATGCCAGCTGATCTGCACGCCTGTGACATCGGCGACGGAACTGCGGACTTCAGTTTTGAGGACGCAATAGCTGATCTGAGCACTGACGTCACAGCGACCTTGAGCTTCCACGCTAGTGAGCTGGGAGCAGTGACGAACGCCGATTTATTGACTTCGCCTTACAATAGCTCTGGTGGCGAGACGATATATGTACGCATAGAAAGTGAGAAAGGCTGTCTGAATTTCACGGAGCTGACATTGATATACGAGGATCTGCCAATTGTGAACAACACAACGCTGGAAAGTTGCGATATAGGCGACGGTACAGCGGACTTCATGCTGATGATGGCTGATGATGACATAAGAACGGAACTGACAGACATGGTCAGTTATCACCCGACCATAGGTGACGCCGAGGCGGGCACAATGCCCATCGCCTCACCTTTCAATAATGGTGGTGGTGTGATTTATGCGAGAATAGAAAGTATCTGGGGCTGCGTGAGCACGGCGGAATTGAGCTTGGTAGTACTTCCTTTACCGGAAGCTCAGCCAGCGGAATTGAGCGAATGTGATAGCGGTGACGGCACAGCGGATTTCACGCTGACCGATGCCGACCCATTGATCAGTACTGAGGCAGTGAGCTATCATGCGACCATGGCCGATGCTGACGCAAATATGAATGCTTTGGCGGATCCGTTCAATAGCGGTAGCACTATACTTTTCGCGAGAGTGACGGGCGAGAACGGCTGTCACATCGTGGTCGATCTGACGCTCACGGTCATACCTTTACCGAACATTGCGACGGTGACAATGAACGGTTGTTTGGAAGAGGATGGCTCGGCCAATTATTTCGCACCGGATTATCACGATGACATAGATGTGGACGGCGACAACACGGTCACTTTCCATGCTTCTATGACGGAAGCGGAAGCAGGCATTCCAATACTTGACGACTACTTCAATACGAATGCCACGGAGGTCTACGCTAGAGTGACCGATGAGTTCGGTTGTTATAGTACAACCCCTATCACTTTGTCACCACTTGATTCACCGATCGTCGGTGATGCGCAATTAGAAGAATGTGACAAAGGGGATGGCACAGCAGAATTTGACCTAAGTGGAACGGGCGATCAGGCCTATTATCTGACACAAGCGGACGCTTTAGCCGAAGTGAATGACCTACCTGTGAGTTATGTCAGTGGCCCAGCGATTATTTGGTCAAGAGTGAACTCTACGAACGATTGTTTCACATTGGCACAAGTGGTATTGGAAATACTTCCTCTACCAGAAGCACCTCAGACCGTAGAACTGGAAGAATGTTCCTCCACCGCTGATGCTGATTTCACGCTTGCTGAAGCAACGAATGTACTCGATCCTACAGGAGTACTGACGATAAGCTATCATGCTACGGCGGTGGACGCGTTGAACGGGAACGCCCCCTTAAGCGATCCGTACAACGCAACCGACGGTACATTGATCTTCGCATTGATAGAAGGAGAGAACGGGTGTGAGATCATCGCTGAGATCACTTTGACCGTGCATCCGGATCCCTCAGCAGCTGATGCGGAAGGCGAGACCTGTGCCGAAGAGGATGGGACAGGCATATTCATGTTATCAGACTTCGATGCGTTCATTGATACGGATGGCGGTAATACAGTAAGTTATCATGTGACCAGTGGTGACGCCACGGCAGCAGCAAATGCCTTGACCAGTCCTTATAATACCGCAGGTGGTGTGCTTTACGCAAGAGTCGAAACTGAAAAGGGGTGTTATGTGGTCAGCGAATTAGAGCTAACGGTTTTAGCAAGACCACTCTTGGATCCATCTGAATTGTTAGAATGTGACCTGGGTGATGGAACTGCCGAATTTGATTTGAGCGCGGCAGACTATTATACTAGCGAAGCGGATGCGCTTGCTGAAGAAAATGCATTAGCTGATGTTTATTTAAGTACTGGAGAAACCATTTGGATACGAGTTAACTCTACTAATGGATGTTTTGATATTGAGGCCGTCACATTGACCGTACTCCCGCTGCCACAGATCGGTGATAAAGTGTGGCAAGTGTGCGCTTATCCCAACCAATCGACTGATGTGCTATTATCTGGTGCTAACGAATTCATAGGAGCTACGACAACCGATGCAGTAAGTTACCACCTTACACCAGCTGACGTACTAACCGGTACTAATGCAGTGAATATGTTGACCAGTCTGAATGTTGATGATGCGATAACTCTTTTCGTAAGAGTTGAAAGTGATGCAGGCTGTATGGCTTTTTCTCAACTGACCCTCGTCGGTATAGATTGTTGTGAAACGCCTGTTTGTATCCCATCGACCCTTACAAAAATATCTGGGCAATGAGTACCCAGTCGAATAGCTATACGCTTTTAGTTTAGCAGTGGACAGAGGGAGAACGTCTTTGGGGAAAGGCGTTCGAACTCTAACAAACAAAACCGATCGAACTGTTTCTGAAGGCGCTCTGAATTTTACCCTATGAGCGCCTTCTTTCAAAACGTCTCATTTTTTTGCCGAACTCTCGGTCTAATTTCTTCATACGAGCATGTGCGTGTTTCGGTGAAAAGGGATTGAGGAGGTTCGGCATTTATTATTTTAAATACGGCCCGACTTACGTGAGGGATAGCAGTGGTATGAGGTAGCACCAAAGGCTATTGAGCGGCGGGATGGTGGGGCGGCCCAGAGGTAGCCACCGCCAGCCCTGCCAGCGAAAAGGCTTTGGTGCTGCCGAATTTAACGGATAGCCCGACCCGCAGTGGCTATTTTTTCGCCTGCTATAAATCTGATGCTAAACCATTGATTATCAAAGCGAAAAATAGCTATTGCGGGGCACGCCAAAAAAATTATTTTTAAAAATTTCGGGAAAATCGAGCAGCTCGTGCACTCTTATTCATGAAACCTGACAACAAATCAGGTGGATCGATAAGAATTCATAACGCAAAAAGATATTCCCGTGTATTTATCTCATTTTAAATCGAGTTTGCAGCAAGCTGCTGTTTTATTTTTTCTGGCTGTTGGTGTTTGTTTGTTCTATTCTTGTGTTCCTGAAGAAGATCATTTCATTGATCCGGCAACGGCTTCGGAACAGCCGCTTTTACTGACGGATGTGTTCGGTACTTTGACCGATGAGTATGGTGAAGCCGTTGCAGGCGCACAAGTAACTTGCCATGCGAAGAGTACGACCACAGACGAAAATGGTGTGTTTTATATGACCGATGTTTGGGCGGTAAATGGACGTGTGATCTGTCATGCACATAAGCATGGCTATATGAGCACGCATTATGCGACGCCCTATCAAGGCGACTTGACATCTTTCAGAATGCTGCTTTCTAAGGCGGATGAGCAGCAGATCAATAGTAGCCTGCAAAACAGTGTGTTCTTTGGTAATGCGGAAGTGAAATTCGGACCGAATGCTTTTGTGGATACGCAGAATGGTACGCCTTACAATGGGATAGTGACTGTAAAATCTAAGCATTTTGACCCTGCATCTCCTTATTTCAAGGAGCAGATGCCGGGTGGCGACTTTAGAGGTACTGCTGTTGATGGCAGTGTGTACCAGTTGATCAGTTATGGAGCTATTGATGTGGAGTTAGAAGGTGAGCAAGGGGAGGCATTGAACTTAGCAGCTGGCGAGCTGGCGACCATCATTGTTCAGGTTCCTGATTTTTTGTTGGCGAACGCACCCGCGCATATTCCACTGTGGCATTTTGAAGAAACAGTAGCCAATTGGGAGGAAGCTGGTGAGGCAACATTGGTTGGTAATACTTATGTAGGTGAAGTACCGCACTTCAGCTCTTGGAACTATGATGACCCTGTTGATCCTGATTGCGCTATTAGTGGTCAGGTATTGGACTGTACAGGTAATCCGGTGCCTAGTGTACCTGTTCATGTGGGTCCGTTAATGGTGTACACTGATGCCGATGGTTTTTACAATACCAATATCGCTTCTGATGTGAGTTTTGAGGTGTATATAGAGCAGACTTACGACTTTGGCTTAAGTGATGCGCATTTTGATGTGCAGGCTTTAGCTTCTGGTGAAGAGTATGCGATGCAAGACCTGATCATGCATTGTACCGCTTTCGTTAGTGGAAACATGAATAATTGTGCAGGCGCATCTACGAGTGGAGCGATACTGGTAAAGCCTAATATGGTGTTTTATGAGTTGGATGGCAGTGATTTCAACTTACCTATTCCTGCTGATGAAGCATTGGAACTGGTGTTTTATCAATTCGAGGATGGTTTGACTTATACAGAGACTTATGAGGTGGATGCTTTGGAAGAGGGAGCGAGCTATGACTTGGGCGAACTGACCATCTGCGATGAACAACTATGCGACTCAGATAATAATTGCACGCTGAATAAAATGGAAGAGGGCGTACTTAATATGAAGGCTTATGAGGGTAATATTTTCGACATCAGCAGTGATGGCTTTAAGTTCTATCTGAGCGAAGGCAATTGCGATCCCGCGGAAGCATCTTGCCTTTTCTCTTTGGTTGAATTCGGTGAGTCTTTTGACTACCCACTGACCGAGCCATTGATCTTAGACATCACGCATTCTGATGGTGGCTTAATCAATATGTCGGGTAGCAACTGCTTTTTAGAGGGCAAAATCCACCTCCTTCAAATTGATGATGAACATGCGGAAGGCTTCTTGCAAATTGACGAGGGTTCTTGTGCGAATCCTGACTTTTCGGGTACTGATATTTATGTGGAGTTTTGTGTGCCTGTTATTATGGATTGATGGGTCTTGGGAAATCAACGCACTAGGGTAATATTCCCTTGCCTATTCTCTACTGTTCCATCCTTGTAAACAATCGTGGCAATGTAAACGTAAACGCCTATGGGAGCCGGCG
>JAHDGT010000102.1 GCA_020631675.1 Bacteroidota bacterium | reverse complement strand
CCGCAATAGGCGCACTCACTCGCCATGCAGCACCCTTAATACCACTGCTATCCCTTGCACAAGAGCCCCCACCTGAAAAGTCTACTTTGAAAAAAGAAGTACTTCCACACAATCCAGCACTTGCTCAACCAACTCTTCTGGAGCGACTTCAATAAACTCTGCCCTTCTAGCTCTCCAATCTAAATTTTTAACTTGATCAGAAAGAATTACACCTTTCGTTTTACAATCATCACTTAGTGCCACCTCCCACCGATACCCTTTTATTATAGAAGTTATCGGACAAACAACACAAAGTCCGAATGAATTGTAAAGTTCGGGCGATAACACTAAACAAGGTCTATGTCCAGCTTGCTCCCTTCCTGTTTGGGGATTGAAATGTAACCAAATAACATCCCCTTTTCTTGGTATATAGCCCATTGATTCTAATTATTCTTCCTCCCAAACATTTTCACGTCCAACCGTATCAGAAAAATGCTCTTGATGCATATCATCCGCATTCATACCTTCGCACATCCATTCCAAAGTCATTTTTTCTTTTTTTGGTTTTAGTACTATTTTATCATCTACCAACTCAATTTCTAACTCTTTTCCAATTTCCAAACCCAGATTTTTAACTATTAGTTTTGGAAGTCTTAGAGCCATACTATTACCCCATTTATTTATCGTGACTGTCATATCTTTCTATTTTAAAAATCAAACGTCCATTTGATATACAATGTATATCAAATGGACGTTTGATGCAAATATTTAACATTCAGAAACTTTAGAGTGTGTCTAAGCCTTCCCTTTCGCTTCCTCCTCTTCTTTGAGAATACGACGAAGAATCTTACCCACATTCGATTTAGGCAGTTCTGTCTTGAATTCGATATAACGGGGGCGTTTATAGCCTGTTAGTTTCTCGGTGCAATAAGCTTTTAACTCCTCTTCGGTTAAGCTCTCGTCCTTTTTCACGACGAAGACTTTAACCACTTCCCCACTCTTTTCATCGGGCACACCAATACAGGCACATTCTAATACCTTATCATTAGCCGCCACCACGTCTTCGATCTCATTCGGGTAAACATTAAAGCCGGACACCAATACCATGTCCTTCTTACGATCCACGATTCGGAAGGCACCATCATCATCCATGATCGCGATATCACCTGTGTACAACCAACCGTCTTTAATTGTTTCGGCCGTTGCATCAGGTCTACCTAAATATCCTTTCATTACCTGTGGCCCTTGCGCGATCAACTCACCGCGTTCTCCCTGTGGCACCTCATTACCTTCATCATCCACGATCTTAACATCAGTAGATGGAACAGGCAAGCCGATCGTTCCAATACGCCCTGTACCATTCAGAGGGTGAGTTGTCAATACAGGTGATGCTTCGGTTAAGCCGTAGCCTTCGCTCAAGGTGCAGCCTGTACGCTTTTTCCACTCTTGCGCCGTGCTGGTCTGAACAGCCATACCACCACCAATACAGATTTTCAAGTTATCAAAGTTGATGGAGTCGAACTCAGGGTTGTTCATCAAAGCAACGAATAGCGTATTCACTCCCGTAAAAATCGAGAATGGGTACTTCTTCAGGTCTTTGATAAAACCAGGGATATCCCTTGGGTTGGTGATCAAGATGCCGTGTGAACCGTGCTTGCACATGGTTAAACAATTCACTGTAAAGGCAAAAATATGATACAAAGGCAATGCTGTGATCACTACTTCTTCTCCATCTTTAAGATCCGAAGCCATCATCCAGGCACTGATTTGTTCCATGTTCGCACATAAGTTGCGGTGCGTTAGCATTGCTCCTTTACTAACACCTGTAGTACCACCTGTATACTGCAACAAAGCCACATCACCCAATTTGGCGCGATGTATTTTCAATTGCAGTCGCTTCCCATCTCTCAATACTGTGCTAAATGGTATCGCATTCGGTAAATTAAAAGCAGGCACCATTTTACGCACCTTCCGAATCACTGTATTCACGATCGTCGACTTTGGGAAACCCAATAAATCACCCAAACCCGTTAAGATCACGTGTTTGATGCTGGTCTCACCGAGAATCTCCTCTAAGTTGGAGGCAAAGTTCTCAACGATCACCACCGCCTGTACATTCGCATCATTAAACTGATGCTTCATTTCACGAGGGGTATACAGTGGATTTGTATTAACAACCACCAGACCCGCTTTCATTGCACCGAATAAAGCGATGGGATACTGCAAATGATTGGGCATCATGATCGCGATACGATCTCCAGCTTTAAGCGCTAGGTCCTGTTGTAAGTAAGCACCGAAAGCGGTACTCAGATCATCCGCCTGTTTATAGGTAAGGGTCTTACCCATACATGTCACAAAAGGACGTTTCGCGAATCTTCTGAAACTTTCTTCGATCAGCTCTACTAGGTTCGCATAGCGATTCGGGTCGATTTCATAAGGCACATCGCTGGGGTAATTCTTTTGCCAGATTCTTTCCATTATATTCGGATTCGTTGTTTTTAGGTCTACAGTATGCCTAGTTAGGCCCTTGAGTCTAATTTCCGTAAAAATACGAAAACTTAAGCCCATCATAGCTTTGTAAATGATGCTATTTCAGATGCTTGCTTGTAGAATTATTCGTAAATTGGCAGAATAGAATGTTTCCCAAAATTGTTTCTACTAATAATTAACTGCTGGCCCATTGGGTCAGCTCAAGTCAAAAACACCTCTTGAACATGGCAACACCATTCAATTTTTCGTTCAAGTCCTCCCTCTATTTATGTTTGATGCTTGTTTTCACTTTGTGTAGTACCAACATTACTACACTACTGGCACAAGATCAAGTTTCTATTTCACTGAACAACCCCATTCGTACCGGTGATGATCTGAAGTTACACTTGGAACAAACCACTGACGTAAAAATCATCTTAGCGGATACGGAAGGGAAGTTCGTTAAACTGTTTTTAAATCAAACCTTGATCGCTGGTGATCATGATATATCCCTGATCGTTGGAGACGTTCAAAAAGGAGATTACCTCCTAAAATTAGAAACGCCTTACTACAATGATGAATTCGAGGTACAGATCAATCACGATGCTTCAAAATTGGCCAATGTGCCCATGAAGTCTGTTAAAGACATGGAACAGCAACCAAGCAAAGTAAGCTTAGAAGTAGCCTCTCCAATTTTTAGCGGCGAATCTGTAAAACTGACAGCAGATCGCCCGGCAAGTGTTGAACTTACTTTAGTGGACAAAGAAGGCAAATTCGTAAAGCTGTTATTAAAAGTCATGTTAAGAGCTGGTCAGCACGAACTACCGGTCGTTGTCAGTGATGTACCAGCCGGAGAATATCTCTTACAAATGGACGCGGATGGCAAGCAAGACCGCATACCCGTAGAGGTCATGCACAAACGTTGATTGCTAAGCTAAAAACTCATGGTTGAAAAAATCAAAAAAGCTTTTCTGAATAGCGAAAAGATTCGCTTTGAATTCATGGATACCATAAGCTCCTCTTCTGGTGAACAACAAAATTTTCACCCCGAGGAAAATGCTTGGTCCATGCGAGAAGTAGCTTGGCACCTAGCCATTGCGGAAAGACAGATCTTACGCTATTTGCAAAAACGCCCGCTTAAAAAGGCAAGTGTATTTGATAAAGCGAAAACGCATGTTCGCTCTTTTTTATTGAGCCGGTTTATGCGTTCTGAACGCAAAGTCAGCGCACCAAAATTCACCCAACCGGAAAACGTACCTGCTTGGGAAGAGATTCAATCGCACTGGCAACAAACGCGTACGGAATTAGAAGGCTACCTCTCTGGCTATACCAACGATCAATTGAGTGACATCGTCTTCAAACACCCTAGGGCTGGTGAAATTAACATCACGCAAACCATTGGTTTTTTGAGCGATCATATACATCATCACCAAAGACAGTTGCGTCGCATTAAAGAGAACAGTGGTTTTCCCACTACTTAATCCATCCCGACATGAATTGTTTCCACCCTTTTAAAATTGCTCTTATCTCCCTATTGGTATGGAGTTCTTTTTCGTCTTTAAAAGCACAGCAACTCATCAGCTACGAAGTATTAGACACTTTCACTACGGCTGACATCAATGGACTGATGGACGACTTAGGTTTACCAGCGGGTATTGTCGTACCAGAGTATGATGTGGTCTACTGTAAAGTATTGTACAATACAGCCTATAAGACTCTAGATAATCAAGTACAGGCTAGTGGCGGAATGGCTATTCCACTAATAGACGACTGTCCGTTACCATTGGTCAGTTATCAGCATGGTACTCAGGCTAAGGTAAATAATGTATCGAGCAACATGAACGGTGGGCAATGGGAGGTGACTATACTTTATGCCTCTGTAGGCTATATGGTAGGCTCACCTGACTATTTGGGTTTAGGTGATCCAGATCCCGAAGTGATCGTACATCCTTATATGCATCATTGGTCTCAAGCACATACCACGATCAATATGCTAAGAGCTGGTCGCGAGATCGCCGAAGCAGAAGGAATAGCATTAAATGATCAAATTTTCTTCTTTGGTTATTCACAGGGCGGCTCGGCTTCGGTGGCCGCACAGAAATACATTGAAGAGTTTTACTCTGACGAATTCCAAGTCACCGCGAATGCGCCTATGTCAGGTGCTTACGATCTTAAAGTGGCACAAGTGGAACTGATCGCCAGTGATGAGGTCTATCCAACCCCTGGCTACTTACCTTACATCATTATTGGCTACGAGTCTATTTACGATGTCCTATACGACGACCCTTCTGAGATGTTCGTAGCGCCCTACGACTCTTTAATGCCAGCTTTATTCTATGGTGGAGAACATAGTATTGGTGCGATCAATGGCATGAGTGAGCCGATACCTAAGCACATGATTCAAGATAGTGTAGTAGAAGCCTTTATCTCTGATACACTTCACCCCTTCCGGCAATTATTGGCGGAAAGTCATTTGCTGGAGTGGGCACCTCAGGCACCTGTCAAACTGCATTATTGCTCGGGTGATGAACAAGTGACTTACCTCAATTCTGAAAACGCTTATGACCAATGGACCGCCAATGGTGCGCCCAATGTAGAAAAAGCGAATTTCGGACCCTTTACACATAATGACTGTGCCTTATTCTGCTTCGTAGCTGCCCGAGATTATTTTGACAGCTTTAAGCTGAATTGTGATGGCACACCACCTGGGAATCCAGTAGGTATAGCAATAGATGAGCAATTGTCTCAACGCTTATTCGCCTTCCCTAATCCGGGAAGTGATTTAGTACGCATTGGTATCGCCCACCAAGACTATACCGTTGTTGTATATGACCTACTTGGAAAGAAAGTACTGAATCAGAATAATGATAATGATTTAGATGTATCTGATTTAAGCAATGGCACCTACTTCTTCCAAGTCAGTGACAAACAGAATGGTGCGTTTTTAGGTAGTGGTAGCTTTGTAGTTACACACTAAGCCAATTTGAAAAGAAGCACTTACCCGCTTGTATAGTAACACACTATGCAAGCGGGTATTTTCGTTTATCAATTGTTCACTCCCAACTATATAAGTAGCATTAGTATGAACATACCAACTAACAATTCTCTATTACTTGCTTTAAGTATACTATTCTCTATCGCATTGTGCAGCGCCTGTAGCACAGAGCCGGATGATGGCGACCCTCCTATTGATAATACGGAAGGACCGTTTTTAAACATTCGTTTTCAGTTTGATGGGGAACAGGAGCGACTGGACAATTTCGGAAATCCATCTACACTTCCTAATGGGCATGCGGCTCAGGATCCTGTTTTTCACAAAATCAGTGCGCACCACATAGAGCTTTTACCCAATGCCTTAACACTGCCAGGTTATGGAAGTGTTTTACATACGGGTATTGAGACCACACAGGCAGGCTCGGCCGCTATTGATTTTGACCAAGCTTTACTAGTGGGCGAAGATGAGCTTTTCGTACAAATTCCTTTGGCTAATATTTCGGCGGGGGATTATCCTTATATCCGTGTTTCTCTTTCTTATCAGGAATATGACATCGCTATGCGGGCTTTGGGCTTTGACTTGACGGGACGAGTCGCTTCTTTCTTGGGTTTTAATACTTACATCAGTGATTTCAATGTTGGGAATAGTGAAGCCATTGTCGTTAATGACGATCGGGCACAAGGCTACTGGGCCGGCTTTGTTGACTATGGCATTGGCACGGAAACATTAGTAGGGCAAGCACCAGAAGGAGCTACTACTGTAGTGAACCCCTTATTCGCCACCTCTCCTATTCCAGCAGGATCATGCTTAGTAACAGGTACATTCGGTAGTCCGTTAAGCATTCCTGCAAATGCATCTGATGATATTGACCTGGTGCTATCCTTAAGTACCAATGATAGCTTTGAATGGGTGGATGGAAATGGGAATGGCTTATACGATCCACTTGAAGGGGAATTACCCGTAGATATGGGCATTAGAGGAATGGTGCCCTTGGTGCAATGACAAGCAATAAAAAAAAGCCCCGTGATAGAATCACGGGGCTTTTTTTATGAGATGACTTTACTCACAATCTTTCTGCTGTAGGAATGCGAATTCAGCATCTTCCCAAGTCATGGGTTGATCGTAGAACTGTTGGTTTTGCTCTTGAAATTCTGTTTTAGAGAATTTAGGGCAGTCACACTTTTTCGCTTTACAGGAAGAAAGTCCAAAAAGGAAAAGAACGGATAGGGAGAAGGCGATAGTTTTCAATGCTTTCATGATCGAATGGATTATTTTAGGACGAACGCAAAATGCGCAAAGCGGCTTATTCATTCTGAATAGACCATCACTTCCATTTCTAGTGGAAGTTCTTTAGCTGATTGATGGAGGGACTTCAACTCGGTGAACTCAGGACATTCTGAACAACGACTCTTTTTAGAACCTTTACAGCCAGCGGCCGCCGCGGAAATGAATAGTAGTAAAACAACCATTAGATAAAGCTTCCGCACTTTATTTTGTTCAGTTGAGAGATAAGATACTATTGGTGTACGATCTATTTTGTTCATCAGATTACCTTTGCACAAACTTTACAACGCTCGTTAAGCTACTTCAATTATACAAACACGAGCTTTTATTCGCCTAAAAGTACGAATTTACTAACTCATTTGCCTGCGCAAGGGATAGGAGTGGAAATGAGGGGGCTAAGGAGCGCACTGAGCGGCGGCATAAAAAGGCGGCCCAGAGGTAGCCATTTTTATGCCTGCCAGCGAAGCAGCGAACAGCCCCCGAATTGCAACGGATAGCCCGGTGACCGCAGTGAAAGCTTGCGCTTTATTAGACTTGAGACATGAGACTCGAGACATGAGATTATCTGCTCGACACCGATTCATCTTTTGAAAAAGGCAAGCTTTTATTGCGGGCATGCGCCATGATACACATCAATTCAATCAGCTTGAGCAAATTAGAAAAAACAACAAAACAAGTACGAATATTGGTAGCGCCATTGAATTGGGGCTTGGGGCATGCTGCGCGTTGTATACCGATCATCAGGGCTTTACAGGCACGAGAGGGAGTTGAGGTGCTGCTGGCGAGTGATGGTAGGGCTTTTGAACTTTTGAAGCGGGAGTTTCCGAGCTTGAAGGTGGTTGAGCTACCTGCTTACGACATTAAATACCAAGCTGCGGGCGGGGCTTTTGAGTGGGAAATGATGAAGCAGGTTCCTAAGATATTGCGGGCGATCAATAAGGAAAGGCGGCTTGTGGAACGCTTGGTAAAGGAAGAACGAATTGATGTGATCATTAGCGATAATCGGTTTGGCTGCCGATCCGGTCGTGCTTTTAACGTATTCATGACGCATCAGGTGTTTATGTTGCTGCCGCCGAGTTTGAAACTGCTTTCTTCAACGCTTTTAAAGCTGAACAAGGGTTATATTGATAAATTTGACCTTTGCTGGATTCCTGATTTTGAAGAGGTGGAACGCAATCTGAGCGGGCATTTATCGCATGCGCAAAAGCTCAACAGTAAGCGTTATCGGTTCATTGGTCCTTTATCAAGGATGGGCGTACAACAAGAGGCTGAGGCTGCTACTGCTGTAGTAGAGGATAGCGCAATTAAACGTTTGCTCAGTGTTTTATCCGGTCCTGAACCACAACGTGGCATTTTTGAAGCTGAGCTTTTAGCGCAGTTGGATGATTCCTATTTCGCAAAGCAATTTCAAGTAGTCTTAGTTCGGGGGGTAACAGAAAGTGATGCCCACAGCACGCCATTACCTCATGTGGAATGCTTTGACCACATGACCAGTGGGGCTTTGGAGGCGGCATTGCGCAAGGCTGATATTATTTTGTCAAGAGCGGGTTATAGTACGGTTATGGATATGGCCGCGTTGCGCAAAAAGGCGATTTTGATCCCTACGCCCGGTCAGACGGAGCAGGAGTATTTGACCGAGCATCTTGCTGACTCCTCCATTTTTTATTGTTGTTCGCAAGAGGAGCTGGTGTTGAGAACGGCAGTGGACGGACTAATGGGTTTAGAAAATGTGGAAGGTGTGTGGTTCGACTATTCTTCTAGCGTATTAGAAGCGGCCATTGATGATTTAATAGTCCGCATCAAAGGGAAACGGTGACATCTGTAGTAGGAATCATTAGTAATTTGTAAATTGGCGTAGAACTTCATTCAATTAGTCGAACGATATGAGAAACACGACCTTCAATTGGTACGGCAGAGATGGCAAACAGATTTTCGGGCAGTTGTGGCAGCCTGATTCAGAGGTACGTACAGAATCGGTGATCATTTTGATTCACGGTATGGGCGAGCACTCTAATCGCTATGAGCACTTTGCTCGTTTTTTCACTTCGCGCGCTTATGCCATTTTAGCTTGTGATCTAAGAGGGCACGGACAAAGTGAAGGTAAACGTGGGCATGTGAGCAAGTTCGATGTGTTTTTCGAGCAGGTGGACAAGCTGCTGGAAGAGTCGAGCAAGCGTTTCCCAGGTGTGCCTAAGTTCATTTACGGGCATAGTATGGGCGGCAATATTGTTACTTCTCATGCGCTGAATCGCCACCCTAGGGTAATGGGCGTGATCGCTAGTGCGCCTTGGCTGAAGATCGACCCGCCTGTGCCTAATAATAAAGTGATGCAGGCGAAGGCGATGAACTACGTTTGGGGTTCTTATGCGGAAAGCAATCAGCTGGATGTGGATAAGCTATCCAGAGATCGTAATGTGGTTGAAACTTACATCAACGACCCTTTGGTACACGATAAGGTTTCGGTACGCTTATTTTTAGAGGGTACGACTTATGCGGAATATTGTCTGAGCAATGCGCCGCAACTGGATATCCCCATGCTCTTAATGCATGGTAGTGCGGATGCGATCACCTCGGCCGCGGGGAGTGCCGAGTTCGCGGCTAAAGCGGCTGATTATGCCGAGTATAAAGAATGGCCGGGCTTATACCATGAGATCCATAACGAACCCGAACAGCAGGAAGTAATGACCTATGCCTACAATTGGATGCAGGAAGAACTGGCCAGTTCTAGCAGTGCCACCGTGTAATCTTGATTTTGATCCTAAATCAATCTACCCCTAGACCATTCAGCGCAGGTAGTCGCTCTTCTTTTTCCTTATCTATTTCTGATCCCGTAGCAGAAGCTGGTGCTGGTGCTGGTAAAGGAGACAGGACAGGCATATCAACATCTATTTCTAACTCTTCACCTATATCTTCTGTTCGTCCTTGAAGTATGGGGTTCACCCCTTGCCCTTGGATCGTTTTTGCTTTTTCGGTCTTCACCTTATCGGTATCTCCCGTTAATTGGGCGTATAATAAATCGTCATGAAGGTATACGTCTTCTCTGAAATTCATCGCACCATGTTGATCCTCAAAAGCGGTAAAGTAAAAGATGTGCACCGCTAGTGGTTCCGCGATATCAATTTTAGATTGCTTCGGCAGTTCTAATAACTCATCTACTTTGCTTCTTCGCCAGCCTTCATTGATGGACAATATATAATCCGCAAAACTATAAGGCTCTTGTATACGCACGCAACCGTGGCTATACGAACGGTGGCTATTGACGAATAAATCTCGATCAGGCGTATCATGTATGTAAACACTATGTCTATTCGGGAACATGAACTTCACGCGCCCCATAGGGTTCTTCTCATTGGCCAGTTGTCGGAACCAGTAATCCTCCGCCTTCGCGTTTTTCCAGTCTACTTTTTTGGTATCCACTTTTTTCTTGCCGCGGAACACCTCTATACCTTGTTCCTCGCAATATTCTTCATCCTCGATGATGCGTGGGATCAATTCGTTTTTAATGATGCTCTTGGGCACGTTCCAAAAAGGATTGAACACCAAATAGCGCATGGAATCACTAAAAGCAGGAGTCGGATGTCTACGCTGTCCTACGATCACGCGCTCTCTATAAGCCATTTGCCCATCCACCATACCTTGTAATTCGAAGGCGGGTATATTCACCGCGATATGCGGATCGCCTAAATCATCAGGCAACCAACGCCAACGTTCCAAGTTCACAATGATCTGTTTGATGCGGTCTTCAACGGGAATATTCAGTTTATCCAGTGTGGCACCTCTTAGCATACCATCTTGAGTAATGCCCTGTCTGTATTGAAAATTCAGTATCGCATTCTCCAATGGTCGGTCAAAAGTTGAACTCAAATCCCCCTCGGGCAAGTCTCCCGTTACCAGCAAGCGTTCTCTTAATGCTAAAACCAGCGGGTCATCATCCCCTCTTTGCACCAAAACGGTCACATCCGCATCAATAGGTCGCCAGTTCAAGTTTCTGTAGCGTTCCAATTGAGCTACTAAAGTCCAATAGCCTGCATGTATCGGCAGCAATCGCTCTAAAGCCGCACAAGGGCCATCCTCTTGCAGAGCTACGGTCAAAAAGCTCACCCAGTCCAACTTAGGCTTAGGCTTAATGAACCAATTCATTAAGCTATCCGGTTGCACCTTGCCTTGGTAATAATGCAGTGCCAAATGCACAAAAGCATCCGTCATCAGCAACTCGAAATTCTGCAGCTCCTCCATTGGGAGAGACTCTCCAACAGAAGCACGCGCCCTATTCGCCGTCATTGACAAACGCTCATAGTGGTAGTCTTCCGGCAGCAAACCATGTCTGCTACTTTCAGCAATGCACTGTAGCATCCCCTCCGCCAAGGCGTTCGGGCGTTTCGACGCTCCGTCCAGCCAAAAGATCCTATTCTCTTGCACTTGATAAAAGGAATCGACAATGGCTAATTCATGTAGATCCAGTACCGCTCCTGAATTCGCAGGCACACCAAGCCCATTATGACCCACCAAAGCAGACACATTCACCAACAACAAAGCTGTGATAAAACAACACCCTTTCCAGTGTGAAAAACGTTTATGAAGGCTTAGCCCTAAGATAAGTTTGATCAACATCTTATTGTTTACACCAAAAAAACTCATGAATCTGAAATAAGATGGGGGTAATCTGTAGACCGAATTTTGCAAATTCGTTACTTCAGGCGCACATCAGCGCATAGACTAAAGATACCAAGCTTTAGCAGTACTACTCGCAAAGCAAGCGTCATAATATCGCATTAATAACAAATACCCTCCCGCAATTCGTTCAAATAAGCAGGCGTATGTACTAGTCTGCTACCGTACCAGGAGAACAACTCGCCATC
>JAHDGT010000607.1 GCA_020631675.1 Bacteroidota bacterium | reverse complement strand
TCTCAGGTCTCATATCTCAAGTCTCAAGTCTGATAAACCGAGATAGTAAACCCCAAAAGCCTAATCTAAGCCTCTTCTGAAGCCGTCTCCGTCTCTGTCTCAGCCGTACTCGCGATACAAAGCTCCTCGTACTGAATGTCATCAATAGGGCCCGGCGCATCGATCATCATATCGCGACCGCTATTGTTTTTCGGGAAGGCGATGAAGTCGCGAATAGACTCCGAGCCACCAAAAATCGCGCACAAACGGTCAAAACCGAAAGCGATCCCCCCATGCGGAGGCGCCCCATACTGGAAAGCACGCATCAAGAAGCCGAACTTCTCTTCCCGCTCTTCCGCATCAATGCCCAATAGATCGAACATCTTCTCTTGCAGGTCGCGCTCGTGAATACGAATAGAACCACCAGCGATCTCATTACCATTCAAGCAAAGGTCATAAGCCTCCGCCTTGATCGCACCGAAATCTTCAATCTGCTCATAGCCTTCTTGCGGACGGGTGAACGGGTGGTGACAAGCATAGTAACGCTCCGTGTCCTCATCCCACTCTAAAAGCGGGAAGTCAAGCACCCAAAGTGCCTTGTACTCGTCTGCCTTACGCAAGCCCAATTGGTTACCCATATGCAAACGCAACTCGCCCAACTGCTTGCGTACCTTATCCGTATTACCACTCAATACCAAGAGTAAATCGCCCGGCTTAGCACCCATCGCTTCCGCCCAAGCAGCCAAGTCTTCATCAGAGTAGAACTTACCCACGCTAGACTTATAAGAGCCATCCTCATTGCACTTCACATACACCAAACCTTTCGCTCCGATCTGTGGGCGTTTCACCCAATCCGTCAACGCGTCGATCTGCTTACGGGTATAGCTCGCACAGCCTTCCGCACAAATACCAACCACTAATTCCGCCTCATCAAAGATCTTGAAGCCTTTATTCTTCGCCAAGTCGTTCAACTCGGTAAATTTCATTTCAAATCGAGTATCCGGCTTATCAATACCGTAGTACTTCATGGCGTGGTCGTAGCTCATGCGTTCCACCTTACCAATATCCACCCCACGGATCTCCTTGCATAAATGATGCAATAAACCCTCGAACATCTGCAAAACATCCTCTCTATGTACGAACGACATCTCGCAGTCGATCTGCGTGAACTCCGGCTGGCGATCCGCCCTCAAGTCCTCATCTCTAAAGCAACGCACGATCTGGTAGTACTTATCGTAACCAGACACCATCAACAACTGCTTAAACGTTTGAGGCGACTGCGGCAAAGCATAAAACTGCCCTGGGTTCATACGCGAAGGCACCACAAAATCACGAGCACCCTCAGGTGTACTCTTGATCAAGAAAGGCGTTTCAATTTCCAAGAAATCACGCTGGTTCAAATAGCTACGCGTTTCCTGCGCCATACGATGGCGTAAAATGATATTATTCTGAACAGGTGTTCTACGAAGATCCAAATACCTATAACTCATGCGCAGATCATCACCCCCGTCCGTCTCCGTCTCAATAGTAAAAGGCGGAACATCGCTCTTATTCAAAATGGTCAATGCGCTGGCAATGATCTCGATCTCACCCGTAGGCAATTCCAGATTCTTGCTAGAACGCTCAGACACCTTTCCTTCCGCTTGGATAACAAACTCTCTACCCAGCTTATTCGCACGCTCGCACAAATCGGCATCATCACTCATGTTAAATACTAACTGAGTAATACCATAACGATCGCGAAGATCCACGAAAGTCATACCGCCGAATTTACGTACGCGCTGCACCCACCCACTAAGGGTGACCGTCTCGCCCGTATTAGCCAGTCGCAACTGACCGCAGGTGCTTGTTCTGAACATGATGTGATAA
>JAHDGT010000101.1 GCA_020631675.1 Bacteroidota bacterium | reverse complement strand
GCAACTAATATGAAACCGAAGCTATAAGGAGAGTTTTGTCCCCATAAGGGCACATTCATACCATAAAAACTTGCGACAAGCGTAGGCACCATGAGAATGATCGTTACGGAAGTCAAACGCTTCATGATGTTGTTCATGTTGTTATTGATGATGCTGGCGAAAGCATCCATAATACCATTAAGGATCGAGGTATATATTTGCGCCATCTCTTGTGCCTGCCGCATATCAATGATGATGTCTTCGAATAGATCCGTTAGTTCTTCGTCTTTTCTAATGTTCAAGAAATCTGTACGCTGCATGCGCATCACCAACATTTCATTGTCTCTAAGGGTGGTCACGAAATAGATCAGCGACTTATGGATCGTCATCAGTTTGCTCAGCTCTTGGTTTCGGGTGCTGTTATAGAGTTCACGTTCGTAGGCATCTCTTTCACGGTCCATGGTTTTTAAGTTCAATAGAAAAGTATCAGCAGTACGCTCCAACAGTAAAAGGACGAAATGATTGTGTTTTTTAGTTTCGAAGCCTCTAGGCTTGCCTTTTAAAAAATAGTCAATGATCGGGTTTTCGTAGGCGGAAATGGTAATGATGTAATCATCCACCTCCACTATACCTATTGGAATGGTAATATATAATGGCTCGTGCTTTTCTGTTGATTTGTTCGCATAGGGTATGTTAAAGACGATGTAATGCACCTCATCTTCTGTTTCATAACGGGATCGTTCATCAATATCTAATGCATCAATAAAGAAATCAAGCGGAATATCCAGCTGGTCGCTCAGATTGGTCAGGTCTTCTCTATTGAAGGGAGGATAGATGTTTATCCAGCAGCCTGCTTGCAGCGCTGGTAATTGTATAAGTTCTTCGTTTACTTTTTTACGATAGTATCTGATCATCCGCTAACTTTAAGGCTGGTAAGAGTTTATTAGTTTAACCGCTGCTAAAATAGGGCTTCTTGCGTAGAACAAATTACTTAGTGAGCTATTGAGGTAGTTTAAAGTTATTTTCTCGACCTTGCCTCTAAGTCATTGATCCTGAATATTTCAGCTTTTTTTCGCTCCGTACTTTTCAAGTACGAAACTCAAAAAGAGCTTCAGCTTCAAAATCAAGCACTTAGACGCGGCTCAGATGAAAAACTTTAAACTACCTCATTATAAGGTGATATTGCCTTTACCGAATAGTTTCCCGCACAAGGGATAGCAGTGGAAATGAGCCGGCTAAGGAGCGCCCTGAGCGGCGGCTGGTGAAAGCGACCTCGCGAAGCTCTTTACCAGCCTGCCAGCGAAGCAGCGAACAGCCGGGGAATTGCAACGGATAGCCCGGTACCCGCAGTTAAAAGCTGGCGCTTTCTTAGTACCGAGACTTGAGACTCGAGACATGAGATTATCTGCTCGAAACCGACTTTAAATAGGGCGCAAAAGCCAGCTTTTTATTGCGGGTATGTGCCCTGCTGAAAATATAATAATAACAACCTCAAAACATAACTTTATGCAAAGATCGATTTTACTATCCTTGATCTGTTTTTCTCTTTGTTTCCTTGCTTGTCAGAGCGGCAATGAAAAAGGAAAGATCAAGAGCACTACCGCTGAAAAAAAGGACACCAAGCCTACAGCCAACAAACCCAACTCGCCTTCTGTGAACTCAGAGGGTGTGATGGAGAAGGATGGTTTGCGTTTGACGCCCGTGAAGGATTCTCCAAAATTCAGCAATGCCAAGCTTGACATCGCCGCACCTAAAGACGAAAGTAAGGTGAAGTCTGGTGAAGTGGCATTTGATTTTAATGTGACGGATTATGAGCTGGGCAACCAAACACCGGACGCGGATCAAAAAATGTGTGCCAATAGTGCCAAGGGGCAGCACATTCACCTGATCTTGAACAACCAGCCGTACAGTGCGCATTATACCGCTGATTTCAAAAAAGAACTGGCGGACAATCACTATGTGGGTTTAGCCTTTTTATCGCGCTCTTATCATGAGAGCTTGAAGCATGATGATGCTTATGAGTTGTTTCAATTCACGGTTGGGAATCCCGAAGTAGCCCCTACACTTGATCTAACTGCTCCAAATATTTTCTACAGTCGACCGAAAGGCACTTATATCGGGGAGGAAAACATCAAAAAAGTGATGTTGGATTTTTATCTGACATCGGTTACTATTTCTCCGAACGGCTATAAAGTGCGGGCGACCATTAATGATAAAACGCAGTTTAACATCACTTCATGGCAGCCTTATTTCATTGAAGGTTTACCAGAAGGTAAAAACAAGATCAAGTTAGAATTAATCGACCAAAAAGGACAGTTGATCGAAACGCCTTTTAATGGTGTTGAACGGACTTTTGAGCTGTATAAGTCTGAGCCAATTGGTCAGTAGATACTGAACTTTTTAAGCTTAACTTTGTAGTAAAATTTTAGTCCGAATGGCGAGGAGTCAAGACTTCTCGCCATTCTTGTATTCAATTTGGTTTGGAAATGAAAAAAGTCGTTGTAGGTGGTGTGCCCGAGCACTTCAATTTACCTTGGCACTTGGCTATAGAAGAAGGTTTGTTCAAAGCAGCAGGCATAGATTTGGAATGGGTGGATTTTCCGGGTGGTACCGGAGCGATGTGTCAAGCCCTACGCAATAAGGAGGTGGACATAGCCGTGCTGCTCACCGAAGGTATTGTGGCGGATATCATTAAGGGCAATCCGAGTAAGATCATCAGTTCTTATACGGACTCTCCTTTGACTTGGGGTATTTTCGTTTCGGCAGCTTCTGACTATCAAAAAATTGATGATTTAGAAGGTAAAACCTATGCGATCAGTCGTTTTGGCTCTGGCTCTCACATGATGGCCTATGTGGACGCACAAATGCGGGGCTGGTCGACCGAAGATTTGAAATTTAAGGTTTGCGGAGGTATTGAAGGAGCAAGAGTCGCTTTGAAAGATGGCTCTGCGGATCTGTTTTTGTGGGAGCAATTCATTACCATGCCATTGGTACAAAGCGGGGAGTTTCGCTTAGTAGGCAGGAGGATGACCCCTTGGCCCTGTTTCGCCATGGCAGTACCGGAAACCATATTGTCTAAAGAGGCGGAAGCTTTAACTAAAATCGTGAACATCATCCGCAAATCCGCTGATGATTTCGAGCATCGTTTGGATGCGCTTCACTTGATCATGGAGCGTTATGGTTTGACCTACGAAGATGCTGATTCTTGGTACTTTAATACGGATTGGAGTGATAAAAACCATTTGACACCCCAAATTTTAGAGCAGGTGATGGGTACTTTATTGGAGTTGGATCGGATAGATCATAAAGTGGATAGTGCCTTATTGACACATGATCTTAACAAATAGAGAACCGCTTACTTCACAAAAAAAGCTCCTTTCATTACTTAACGAAAGGAGCTTTTGCTAGTGGAGCTGGAGGGATTCGAACCCTCGTCCAGATAAAGCATTCATAAGCTTTCTACACGTTTAGTGATCTATTGATTGTCGGGAAGAAGCTGGCAGACCACCCACCAAAACTTTTCCTTATCTACTAAATTTCGCACATTAGCCATAGTCCTCTAATGCACTATTCCGATCGTAGGTTATGAAGCTCGGTCCTGCGGGCGATGATCGAACAAGCTCGCAGCTAGGCAGGAAGGCGTAATCGCCGTGCCGAACTGAATGTTGCCTCATCCTAGATTAGGCAGCCATTCGTACAGGGCTGTAGTTGCCATGTAAAAAGTTGCGTACGTTGAGTTTTACAAGCTAAGATGTACAACGCTTGACGTGCTTACCTATCAATGTACATTACTGTCAATTCCAGTCAGCCCCATTGATAAATGCTACTACCATCAAATAGTAATAGCAGGCAAAAGTACAAACGTTAAAGCAAAGGATAAAGTTTCAAATTGATCATTTTTTATTTTGTCATTTCTTACCTTGCAAACTTATGAGCTAGATGGTTGAATGAAATCACTATTTTCAATAATCTGCACACGAACTGAAAACACCACCTGTCCAATTTTATCGTATTAAAGATACTATGTCCACTTTCAAAACCCTTAAAGAATTGGTGCTCATCGATTCTCCTTCTGGATATACCCACCATGCCTGTAAATACATTTTCGAGCTATTGGAGAGTTATGGCTATCAACCGACTTATACCGCCAAAGGGGCTGTAAAATGTGCCCTCGGGGAAAACCCTAGTTTAGTCATAGCCGCGCATGTGGACACCCTTGGCGCAATGGTAAGTGGTATCAATGCAGATGGCACACTGGGCATTACTAAATTAGGAGGTCCGTTGCTTTCGAGTTTCGACTCTGAATATTGTCGCATAAAAACGCTTGACGATAAAGAATACACGGGCACGCTATTATTGAACAACCCATCTACCCACGCCAACAGAAAGGTAGATAATGCCGATCGTACGATCAATAACATGCACATTCGCTTAGATGAATTGGTGAATAATAAAGAAGAAGTCGAAAAACTGGGCATCGGAATTGGTGATGTGATCTGTTTCGACACTCGTTATCAAGAAATGGAAAGTGGCTTTATCAAGTCTAGATTTATGGATAATAAGGCGGGTTGTTATGTGCTGTTTGAGATAGCGAGAAGAATGAAAGAGGCGGGTAAATCTGCTCCTGTTGAATTATTTTTCTCCAATTATGAGGAAGTTGGACATGGTGCGGCGGCTGGTTATGCTCCTACCGTCAATGAGATGATCTGCATTGACATGGGTGTACTAGGCAAACAATGTGCGGGTAGAGAAACACACTGTTCTATTTGCGCTAAGGATAGCACAGGCCCCTACGACTATAATATGCGTAAGGAGCTCACTTTACTGGCTCGTAAAAACGACATACCACATAAGGTGGATGTTTATCCTTATTATGGCTCAGATGGCTCTGCAGCCTTGAGAGCAGGTCACGATTTCAGGGTTTCCTTAATCGGACCTGGCGTTGCAGCCTCACATGGTATGGAACGTACGCACAAACAAGGTATCGAAGCGACGATCGACCTTTGTATGGCGTACATAAATGACAAGTTTTGAGCAAGAAATCCAACAAAAGCTATTTCGTTAGTGGTATCAGTACTGAAATTGGAAAAACCATCGCCAGCGCGGTTTTGGTTTCTGCTTTAAAAGCCGACTACTGGAAACCCGTACAATCGGGTGATCTTCATCATACTGATAGTATGAAAGTGGCTCATTTAGCCGCTGGTAAAATTGCTCAAATACACCCAGAAGGATTTAGCTTAAATACTCCCGCTTCTCCGCATTATTCCGCCGAAATAGATGGTGTAAGCATCTCTCTAAAAGACTTCAAACTGCCTGTAACTGATAATCACTTAGTTGTTGAAGGGGCTGGCGGACTAATGGTTCCCTTAAATGATAAACATCTGATCATTGATTTAATAGATGAACTTCAGCTTCCTACCATTTTAGTGTCCCAAAATTACTTGGGTAGCATCAACCATACTTTATTAAGCATTGAAATTTTAAAGCGGAGAAATATGCCTATCAAAGGCATCGTTTTTAATGGGCCGAGTACGCCTTCTACCGAATCTTACATTAAGCAATACACCAATGTACCCGTATTATTTCACCTGCCCGAACTTAAAGAAGTGAACCCGCGCTCCATCCAACAGTTTGCCGGTGGTTTGACATTGAATCTCTAATCACTCCTTACCTCTGATCAATACCCCCCTTTGCTCGGATAATGGCTTATAATTGGTAGCACTCACCCCGCTGATCACCCTGTTCCAGTCGAAAGCAGGACCAATATCCCATTTACCTGTTGCTCTGAAATTCAGATGCGTATTGATGCCTTTGAAAAACGCGGTTTCGGTAGAAGCGCGATAGCGTTTGTGTTCGGGTAAAAATTTACGAGGAATATCGAAACGCTCTGTCAAATAACGCAGTAAACGAACAAGCGAATCGTACTGTTGATCCGTAAATTTAGCGAAGTATTGGTAACCATTGAAGGGCGTATCCAGCTTAATGTACTTGTCCGTATCGGCTAAGGTACAGTACACATCCACGTAATTCGGACTGGATTTACGAGAGTAGATCGTTTCCAAATTATTTCCTCTTTTTATCAATGGTCCATAATTACTCAGCTCTATCGCAATGGAACGTGAACTGCTGTTCTGATTACCGCCAATTGAGCCATTCCCAAGGTGATGCGACCAATATTTAGGATCAAATAATTGATAGATCGTACCATCTCTTGCCACTACAAAAGGCACAGAATTACGCCACTTGCTCTTACCCGGTTTTTGGCGGGTCAATACGTCAATATCACTCTTGATATTACCTACTGTAAAATGTAAGGTGATGCGGTCTTTACGTACGCTTTCCGCCTCATAATAGCCTCTATATCCATTAGCAGGTCTACAAAGCATCATTTCTATAGAAGTGGATCCATTTTCACAAGTGAAATAACTGGGCTTCACATCAAATGGACGTTGCCCTGCTTTATGACTACCATAGCGCATGTCGAACTCCCAATCGTCCAATAAATAGTATTTGTGTGAAGGCACCGCAACTTCTAATGGCTGTATGACCACATTCTCCTCAATAGAAGGATGAATAGTAGAGGAGGGACTTAATACTTTA
This sequence comes from Bacteroidota bacterium, assembly GCA_020631675.1. Taxonomy (GTDB): domain Bacteria; phylum Bacteroidota; class Bacteroidia; order Chitinophagales; family UBA2359; genus JAHDGT01. The sequence goes on along the minus strand of JAHDGT010000101.1, from coordinate 5,124 downwards.
TGTCTTTCAATGACCTTGCGAACGTTCGCAGGTGAATCATTAATGATTGTTCCTTCGGCTAATTTGTAAGTTTTCGTATTTTCCTGATTTATTAGATTATTACCATCCTTTTCCTTAGACTGAACCTCCTCGGATCTTTCGTGTATCACTCGTAGATCCTGTTCGTTTTTATGTAACAAAGGATAGGCCTCTTGCTGGCTGCTCTTTGCTCCTTTGCAAGCATATAAGCAAGACAATATAAACAGCAAACAAAATGCTATTAGTATCTTAAATTTGGTATGTTGTATAGGCAACATCATAATCGGAAAAGGGATAAAGGGGAAAGTGCAACAATTGAGCTGGTAAAAAGCTCCTCAAATATAAGTCTGTCATCATTGTTAACAAACCAACATATAGGGGTATTCATAACAAAAGCCATGCTACAATTAGCATGTACTTTCTTATTGGTGTTCATTGTACTCAACATCTTCTTTCCACTTAAAGTAAACATCAATTATTCCACCCTGATTCTTGATAAAGATGGTGAAGTAGTACACACTTTTCTATCTGATGATGACAAATGGCGTTTAAAAGTAGAAGAGGACGACATCAGTCCTACTTTAGAAAAAGCCATCCTCTTTAAAGAGGATCGTCATTTTTACAAGCATTTTGGCATTAACCCATTCGCCATCCTACGCGCACTGTTTTACAACATCATTAAAGGCGAACGCACCAGTGGTGCCAGCACCATCAGCATGCAAGTGGCTCGTTTACTTGACCCCAAAGCCAGAACCTACTGTAATAAGATCATAGAAATGTTCAGAGCTTTGCAACTCGAATGGCAGTATAGCAAAATTGAGATCCTGCGCATTTACCTTAACCTGGCACCCTATGGCGGAAATGTAGAAGGAATCAAATCCGCTTCCCTCCTATTCTTCCAGAAAATGCCGGATCATTTAAGCTTGTCAGAGATAACGGCCCTCTCCGTGGTACCCAATCGACCAACAAGTCTTCGGCTCGGTAAAGAAGAAACGCAAGGAGAACTAAAGAAAGCCAGAGACAAATGGCTGAAAAAATTTCAGCAACAGTCTGTTTTCCCCGCCGCAATCATTGAAGATGCCTTTGCGGAAAGCTTAGACATTGAACGCCAAGACGCGCCCAGATTCGCACCGCATTTGAGCAGGCGATTAAAAGCCACTGCTACGAACAATAACGATCCTGCCATCATCCACGCTACTATTGACCTCCGTACACAGCAAGAGGTTGAAAGCATTGTACAACAATACATAAAAAGATTGTACCACCAACGCATCAGAAACGCCGCAGTTCTGGTGGTCGACAATAAAACGCATCAATCTGTTGCCTATGTGGGCAGTGCTGATTTCTTTGATAAAAATGATGGCGGCCAGGTGGATGGGGTCTTAGCTACTCGTTCTCCTGGAAGTACCCTAAAACCGCTTTTGTACGGCTTGGCATTTGACGAGGGAATCGCCAGCCCTCAAATGAAGATCAGCGATGTACCACAACATTTTGGTGCTTATTCACCTGTTAATTACAATGGCAAATACAATGGTTCTGTAAGTTATGCCGAGGCACTCGCAAGCTCATTAAATGTACCCGCCGTTAAATTGCTGAACGACTATGGTGAAGATCGTTTCATCAACCGTTTAAGCAATGCGAAATTCCAAAGAATAGCCAAAGATAAGGACAAGCTTGGGCTATCCGTTGTACTAGGCGGTTGCGGTACTCGACTAGAAGAATTGAGTGCACTCTACTGTGCATATGCGAACAAAGGTATTTACTTACCTATAAGTCACCAAATCAATACAGAAAACAATAGCATTGACAGTGTGAAAATATTAAGTCCATCTGCCAGCTTTATGCTCACAGAGATCTTGAGCGACTTAGAACGACCTGACCTTCCACATAAGATCAAAAGCAGTACAATGCCTCAAATTGCTTGGAAAACCGGCACTAGTTACGGCAGAAAAGACGCTTGGAGTATCGGTTACAATGCTAACTATACTGTTGGGGTTTGGGTAGGCAACTTCAGTGGTGAGGGACGTCCTGAGCTTACTGGTGCCAGTACCGCCACCCCACTCATGGTCAGCATCTTCAATGCCATAGATCACGACCCTGAACAAGATTGGTTTCTCCCGCCTCGCGAGCTCGACATCAGATGGGTTTGCTCTGAGAGCGGGCTAGCCCCTGGCGAGCTGTGCGAGCACCAGATCATGGATCATTTCCTACCCCTCATCACAAGCACAAAAAAATGTGAACACCTAAAAGAAATTCGGGTACATCCTGAAGAAACATTTTCCTACTGTACTGCCTGCCAACCAACTACAGGCTACAAAGTAAAACGCTACCATATGCTCCCTCCTGAGTTAGTCAGTTTTTACGAAGCCATGTCCATTCCCTACGATAAAGTACCCCAACATAACCCCAATTGCGAACGGGTGTTTTCAGGCATTCAGCCCCATATCACCTCTCCCGTAGACTGCCGGGTCGCGAATGATGTAAAACAAGTACATTGGTTCATAGACGATCAATTCTTCAAAAGCATGCCTAGAGATTCCCTGCTTTTTTTCAGACCCAATGAAGGCAAAAACAAAATCAGCTGCTTAGATGATAAAGGCAGAAAGCAGAGCATACACATTACCGTTGATTTTCTTTAGATTTGCTTCATTACCACTCCTATCCCTTGCTCGGGATCAGAGAAATTCTCGCTATGTATGTCAGAAATAGAAAAACCCATCGGTCCCTTTGGTAACATCTGGGGAAAAAGATTCTCCTTTTTTTCATTTTGGGTGATCTTGATCACTCTTATACTCGCCTACATCATCAAACCCGAAATGCAGGTGGGGCAAGACCCCAACAAGCCCATGTCTCCTATTGAGGAAGTCATTCAAAACAGCGCACCATTTTCCAATGATGATGTTAAGATCAATAGAGGTGATTCCGCTGAGGAAAAAGACAGTTTAAGCAACATCCAAAGTACATCTGAAGAATAATGAGTCAACATTCCATTAGATTCTACAAATACCACGGCACAGGAAATGACTTCATCATCATTGATGATAGAGCGAATATCCTTCTTTTAGATGCTCCTGAAATGTATGCCGCTTGGTGCCACCGCCATTTCGGTATTGGTGCGGATGGGGTGATCTTATTGAGAGAACATCCTAGTCCCGACTACCATTTTGAAATGGTGTATTTCAATGCGGATGGCAAGCAGAGTAGTATGTGTGGTAATGGCGGGCGATGCATCGTTTCATTTGCTCATCAACTTCGCCTATTCCATAGAGAGTGCAGTTTTTTAGCTATTGACGGCCCACACAAAGGCTTAGTGGATGATAATGGCATCATTTCCATTCAGATGCAGGATGTGCGTTTTAATACCATTCAAAAAAATGAATACGGACATTTGATTCTTGATACGGGATCACCACATTATGTACAATTCAGAGAAGAACTAAGTAGCATTGACGTACTTAAAGAAGGAAGGCAAGTTAGATACAGCCCTGCCTATGAACGCCACGGAATAAACGTGAACTTCGTCAAAAGAAAAGCCGTGAATTTGATCGAAGTCGCCACTTACGAAAGAGGCGTGGAAGACGAAACTTTATCCTGTGGTACCGGAGTTGTGGCCAGTGCGATCGCACAAGCATTGACCACCGCACCACCTGAGCAAAAAGATCATCAGTATTATATTGCGACTAAAGGAGGCGACTTAGCGGTAAGCTTCAGTTTACAAGACGACCGATTCGCGAACATTTGGTTATTAGGTCCGGCTAAAATGGTGTTTTCTGGCAATCTATTCCTATAAACACTAATGCTTAAAAGATGAAACAGCTCAGTTTAAGTCAACTCATGCAAGGCATTCAACGCCTATTACGCCCTTTAAGCAGTAATAGTGTTTGGGTGATCGCGGAATTATCGGAAGTGAATAAATCCGCAAGGGGGCATGTGTATATTGAGTTAGTAGAAAAAAGAGGTGATCAGATCGCCGCTAAAGCCTCTGCTGTTATATGGTCAAATGGCATGAGCAGGCTTCATCGAAAACTTGGTAGAGACCTTCACCACATACTCAGGGCGGGCAACCAAGTGCTGGTACAAGTGACCGTTGATTTTCATGCCGTTTACGGTATGAAGCTGAACATACAAGACATTGACCCCTCTGTTACTTTAGGCGCTTTGGCTGTTAAAAGACAAGCCATTATTGACCGACTGACCGTAGAAGAAAAAATAGACCAAAACAAATTTCACGATCTTCCTGTCGTGCCTCAAAGACTGGCGGTCATCTCTTCGCCTAAAGCAGCGGGCTTAGAGGACCTGCTGGATCAATTGAAGCACAATCCTTACGGTTTTTGCTTTTACGCCCAGCTCTTTCCTGCCAGCATGCAAGGAGAAGCCACTGAAGGCGATGTAGTTGCCCAACTGAACAAAATCGCCGAACAGGACTCGAACTATGACCTCATCATTATTACAAGAGGCGGTGGTAGTCAATTGGACCTCAGCTGGTTTGACAGTTATGCCATCGGAGCGGCAATAGCCGCTTCTCCCCTTCCTGTATTGACGGGGATCGGGCATCAACAGGATCAATCCATTGCCGACTTATGTGCGCATAGCAGTTTAAAAACACCTACGGCCGTAGCTGAATTTCTACTACAAAAAACGGGAGAATACGCCTACGCCATTCGCCTATTATCTGAGCGTTTACAGCAAAACACCAAACAGCACTGCCTATTGGCACAAAACCAGTTGGTACAATATAAAACCGCTTTAGGCTATGCCAGCAAACACCGAATTGAAGCACAAAGCAGTCGTATAGACCGATTAAAACAACAGCTTAGACATAGCGCACCTTCTCGCCTATTACAAGAGCGCAAACGCTTGCAAAATATTCGTCAGTACATCAATAGCAATGCGGTAGATAAGATCTTAGAGAAAGGCTACAGCCTGATCTTTAGAGGAGAGGAATGGATCAGATCTACCGATCAATTACAGAAAGGTGATGCCATTAAGATCCGATTTAAGGATGGCGAGCAAGACTTTATCCTGAACTGATTCACCTGCCGCCATGCGCAAGGGATAGCAGTGGTTATGAAGCCGCTGAATGCGCCCTGTTTGGCGGCGTAGCGG
>JAHDGT010000606.1 GCA_020631675.1 Bacteroidota bacterium | reverse complement strand
TGTACAGGTGAAATTGAGCGGATCGCTGAATGGCATTCCCATCATTAGCAGGAATTTGCAATAATAACTGATCAGACTCTTGCTGCGAGAGGTAGAAAAGATCATCATTTGAAGTAGTAGAGGGGTCTATACCTGTACCCACCCCTGTGACGGTCACTTCCATACAAAGGGTGTCACTATCACAAAGGTTCTTTGCGATTTGGCACACATTATAAGTACCATCTTCCCAATAGGTATGCGTAGTGGCAAAAGGCGCACTGTACACCCCGTCTCCGAAATCATACCAGATGCTATCCGCCCATACGCTTTCATCGGTCAGGTTTAGAACGCCTGTGTCCATATCGTAGCTGAAGCCTGTTTGAGGGTAGCAATTTAACAAACTATCCGTACGTAAAACCCAATTACTACCAGCAGCGAAATAAAGAGAACCGTCTTTCCCCTTTAGTATTCTGTCACAGTACTTCATTTGTTCTGGTAATTCTTTGTACCATAATACATTCCCGTTATGATCAATTTTATGGATTAAAGCAGTTTCATAGTTATTCACTCTATTTAGAAGTAAAAAGCCACCATCTTGGACATCAACAAAGTCGATTAAATATTCCCATTCTATTTCCTCTTCATCCTCAGAAAAAGAAAAAGAATTCCACCAAATGGACTCACCATTTCCATCTATTTTCATAACAAATATATCAGTATCAAGTGGTAATGATTCCGCACTTACCATAGCACTTCCCGCACAGACATAAGTATCATCTCCCATTGGTAAAATACGACGGATTCCAGTCGCAAACACTCCAGGGAGTTCAAACTCTTCATCTAAATAATCTCGTTCCCAGATAACTTCTCCATCCTCTTCGGCGAAACGTACGACATAAAAGAATTCTCCGTAATCAAATGACCAGCCAGTATCAGCTTGAGTACCTACCGTGATCAGATCACCATTATCCGCCACACAGCCCCCTATGAATCTTTGTTCTAATGCCGGATAGGTACCATTAGGAGGGAAATCAACTGATATACCCCCCGCCCAGGATTCCCAAACGGTCTCTCCCGCAGCATCTACTTTGCGCACTCGGCCCTTGAATTGCCAGAACACTTCATCCAAGACATAATCCCAGTCTTCTGTCCAATCATCACTTTCAAAGCACCCTAGCTCGGTCAGACCGGCACCAAGTGAATAATAAGTACCGGTCTCGGGATCACCGAAAGCATGGTAGATGGGTTCACTGCATTCTGAAAGTTCTAAATGGAGCCAGTTCTCACTAAAATCCATATTCAAGTTCAAAAAAAAGGGATCCCATACAGAAGAGGGCATTCCCTTTCCATGTAAGGTCAGCGTATTGTTCTGAAGGATGATATTATACAAGGACGCGTCCGAACCTATCGAAAAGTAATCCAATAGTTCCCCATCCCCATTCGCTTTGCGTATTTCTCCTTCGCCGCTTAGGTAAATGAAGGTTTCGTCACCTGTCGTATCTACAACTACGTCATGAACAGTAAAGAAACCATCATCTATTTTTTTTAGCCAGCCTTGGGCAGAAATTTGTTGATGGAATAGAAATAAGAAGGAGAATAAAAAGGTGATTTTCTGGATCATGGGTTTGGTTTTTCTGTGATCTACATGGGGGAGCATATATAACAAAAATAGGGGATTTTATTTATTGCCTTTCTCTTATGGCGCATCGCTATTGTCGATGGATTCACATCCATCGCTTTGATGTGCCGTCCCTTTGGGACTTTGGGGTTTTCCAATGATTTTGATCAATGCTTTTTTTGCTGTGGTTAATAGAAGCGAACCGGATTATCCGTAGAGAAAATTCACGAATTTTCTCTACCCAATATGTTCCGATACTTAGCCATTAAGA
>JAHDGT010000100.1:2762-11806 GCA_020631675.1 Bacteroidota bacterium | reverse complement strand
GCCCCCTTTTCACTGCGGGTACCGGGCTATCCGTTCTTATTAAGCGCACTGCCTGGCGGTTCGTTGCTGCCTATTGCGGTGGCTACCTCTGGGCCGCCCCCGCAATAGGCGCACTCACTCGCCATTCAGCACCCTTAATACCACTCCTATCCCTGTTGCGGAAGCGAATCAGCGATCAGCGTATCATAGCAACCGCGTCTTTACGCACCCAGCCTTGTTCTCCGTTCGCTAAGACGACCTGAATCATCGTTTCTCGATTTGAGCTTCTCAACACCTGTACTTTATTGCCCGCGCCTACGGTATATTCAGACAAGGCTTCTTCTGTGGGACCTCTTCTAAGAGGTTCTTTTTCCAGCATGACCACGCCCATATCTGTTCTCGTTTCTTGTAGGTACTTCTTATAGCCTAAAGGCAAACACAGCAGCAATAATAATAGTCCGGCGATCATGATATAGAAAGCCCTCCTCTTATTGCTTAGCTCCTCTGCTTTTAAATAACGGACATACGCCCATGAGGCTAAGAAAGCGGACAATAGGCAAATCAAGGCCCATACATTCGCGGATAATGAAAGTGCTAAACGATCCCACCACCTCCAAATAAAAAGTTGAGGTACAGCTGTAATGGGTTCACTCAATTTGGCAATGGTTTTCTGCATATTATGCGCCACTTGCTTATTCAAGGGCTGACTCACCAGTACTCTCTCATAGTTCAAAATGGCTGCTGCGTACTCTTCGTTATGAAAATACGCATTGGCCAGATTATAGAATAAATGCGGGTTTTTATAGCCATCTTCAAGTAGGTCTTCATAAATTTTGATGGCTTGTTTATAGCTGCCTGCTTCATTTTTTTGATCGGCACTCGCCATTTTTTGCGCTGGCGTTTGTTTAGTCACTTCTATCTGTTGTTGTGGTTTTACTTGAGCTTGTACACTTTGCAGCATACCACCACTTACCCCTATACCTATACCTATACCCATGAGTCAGTATATACTTGCACTCATTAGCCACCAACTCATTTTGAGCAAAGCTGTTGATCTATTCTTTTGCTTCCTCATAGATAACACTTACAATTCCGATTTTTCAGCATAAGACAATTCGCGATCTAAGTCGCTGATCAGTGCTACTGCCCTGTCATAGGTTTGCTGTAATTGATCCGCATTTTTCACAGGGGCGAATAAAGCCATTTCACAATAATCAATAGTAGATAGCAACTGTTTGATGTGCGTTTGTGCTACATCCCTATCGCTCAATACTTTTTCAATATTCGCCTTGCTGAGTTGAGCGGTCGTCATGCCTAACTTATCATCTAAGTAGCCCCAAATAGAGCGGATCACCTCATTATAGAATGCGGGTTTATCCCCCTTATTTTTCAAGACCTCCGCCTGCTTTAATTTCTCTATGGCCACACTGGTCGCCATTCTCCTTTTCCTTCCGATCACGTCTGCCTTTTCAGCCATTTCTTTGATGTGGCGTTGTCTGATAAAAGGCAAAATGAACATGGGTAAGCACAATAGTGCGATAAAGGGAATACTCGCATACAACTGCCAGCCCGTTTTCTTTGATAAGTGATTCGGCGTTGCCGATAATGGATAGAGACCATCAGGTCCTTTATAGGCTTTTTCTTGTACCTCAGCTCTTTGCTTACCGGGTAGAATGGTAAGCATGGTACCTTGCGAATTCAGCGTTTTATACTCTTCGGTTTCATAATCAAAATAGCTGAAGCTCACCTTCGGGAAAGGACGTCGTCCTTCCGCGGAAGGAATAATGGTATACACGAAACGCCGTATACTATACACCTTTTCATCTCTCCATTCCAGTTTTACATCTTTCACATTGGGCTCCATGATGTCATAGAAACCATTGCCATCATCTAAAATGGGCGGGTAGATCAGCTTAACATGACCTGTTCCTTCTATGGTTACTGTCATGGTCAGAGAGCCATTGGCCTCCACTTCCCTTTTATCTGCTGTCACATTGAGTTTATACTGGCCTGTTGAACCATTGAATGTTGGCGGTTTATTGACCTGAGGCAATGGCTTGATCTCCACATCCACCGGCTTGGTTTTGATGATCAGCTCACGGGGGCTGTACTTCGCCTGATAACCGAACTGTGGTTGGAATATGGTGATCTTCGTTTCCATGGGATCGATGGTCATCTTACCCGAACGCTGGGCGAATAAGGCATACATCGCGAAATCATAGGTATAGTAGTCTTTGCCATTGACTTTCTCAATACCCCTGAAGGAGTTGTTCAGCGTAACCGCCTGCGCATAGAAACCCGGAAATAAAGGTGGGGCCAATAACTCTTCACTAGGCTGTTTAAAGCGAGAGTACAATCGGAAGACCACGACCAACTGTTCTCCTTGGTAGCGAGGAACGGTATCTGGCAGTACCCGTATGAAAGCCAATTCCTCATCAGGGATGACTTGCTTGTTTTTTTTCTTGCCTTGTTTGGCTGAAACACGTACGGGTTTAGACTTTACGGACTTACCTCTTCCCAGCGGGAGTTCCATTGGTGGGATCACTGTAGTGCCTGCCTTTCTCGCATGCAGCACATAGGTGAACTTATAGACAAACTTCGCTTGCCTATTACCGAACATATTGAAAATGCTCTGGTTAGAAGTCTGCCCTCGATCCAAAATGTCAAAGTCTGAAAAGTCAGGAGGCTGTAGATTATTGATCTTAATATTCTCTCCCTCTACTGTATACACCAGCTCAAAATGCCCGTCGGTATCCGTATTTATACTAGTGGTGTTTACAGATATTTTTTGAGCGAGCAAGAGCACATTAGTTCCCAGTAATAGGCATAGAAAAGCTACCCACTTCGCCTGCTTAGCCAGTAAGTACAAACCAACACTTATATTTTGTAAAACCACTCGCATACATCACCAATCTTTATCAATTCGACGATCTCTTCCTTTGCGGGTACGTTGCATGACCCGTTTTGCGGTTTCCATTTCTTCATTCTTTAAAGACTCTAAGAGTTGGATTGCTTCTTCTTTTGTCAATTGTCTTACTTGAGTCGCTTCTCCCCCTTCTTGCGGTTGTGATTGTTGTTGTTTGTTTTCCTCTCCTTCTTGTTCTTCCCCTTCACCACCTTCTTGTTGTTCTTGATTCTCCTCTTGTTCCTCTCCCTCTTGCTGTTCGTTCTGCTGTTGCTCTTGATTCTCCTGCTGCTCCTCTCCTTCTTGTTGTTCGTTCTGCTGTTGCTCTTGATTCTCCTGTTGTTCTTCGTTCTGCTCTTGTTCTTCTTGCTCCTGATTCTCCTCCTGCTCTTGTTGTTCTTGGTTCTGTTCTTGATTTTGCTCCTGCTGCTGTTCTTGTTCTTCTTGTTGCTTTTGCATAAGGAGCGCATAAGCCAGGTTATAGCGGGTTTCATCATCTTGTGGGTTGACCCGCAATGCCTTTTTATAGGCTTCTATGCATTCTTCCAGTTTCTGTGCTTTTAGGTGGGCGTTTCCCAGATTATGATAGGCAAGTGCACGTGTTTTATCATTGAGGGTATGTGCCGCTAAACGAGAAAATTCTACGGCAGCTTGTTCGTATCGCTCCTGTTTGTAGTAGGCATCTCCCAGGTTGAAACGGGCCTCATCCAAATCACGCTGTTGGTGTTTGGAAAGGGATTTCAAATACTGTGTTTCAGCTAAAGCGAAATCGGCTGTAGCATAAGCCGCATTGCCTTCGCGAACGAGTTGTCGTTCACTTTTCGCATAAGTATTCGTTGGCCCTAGCATAAAAGCTAAAAGCCAAAAACAGCCAGCAAATATGTAATAGCGCATCATCATACAGTCTGTTCCTGTTCCTGTTCAAATCTGAATCTGTCAGACCAGCCTTTTGATCGGTCTGTCAATAACATGTCTATCAATAAAAATAGTAAGGCGAAGGCGATGAAATACTGGTATTTATCATCGTAATCAGAAACAACTTGATCTCCGTATTTCCTGCCTTCTAATGCGGAAAGAGCGGATTTTACCGCTTGCATATCCCCTCTTACGTCCTGAATATGGAAAAACCGTCCATTACCCGCTGTGGCTACTTCGCCTAACATAGCAGGGTTCAGCTTTGAAATGATCTCTTGTCCTTTATTGTTCACTTTATTCCCTCTTCGCCTGCCGAACATATCAAATGCGGGTAGTCCTGCACCTTCTAAAGAACCGATGCCGAGGGTGTGGATCACCACGCCTTTCTCGCCTGCGGCTTGGGCGGCTTCCACGGCTTCGCCCTCATGATCCTCACCATCTGAAATGATCAGTATCGCTTGGTGTTTATTGTTCTCTTCATCAAAGGCATCCATGGCCATCTGAATGGCTTCGCCTATAGCTGTTCCTTGTGTGGACATTAGTCCGGGATCAACGGCTTTCAGAAAGAGTTTAGCAGCAGAATGATCCGCGGAAACGGGCATTTGCAGATAAGCATGTCCGGCAAAAACGATCAAGCCTACCCGGTCTTCTGGCATTTCGTCCAGTAGTCTGTTGATGAACTGCTTCGCTCTTTCCAAACGATTGGGCTGCAGATCCTCGGCCAGCATACTCATGGATAGATCCAAGCAAATCATAACATCTATACCCGAACGCTCTACCCGCTCCAATTTAGAACCGATCTGCGGATTGACCAAAGCACCTATAGTAAAAGCGATGGTCAGACAAAACAAAGCCGCACGGAACCACATTCTACTGCGAGAACGGTCAGGCATCAGTCGGCTGATCAGATCAGCATTATCTGATCCGTTCAATATCCGCTTTCGCCACCGCCAGCTCAGCCAGAACAGTAGTAGAAAGATCGGAATGAGCCACAAGAGCTGCAAGTATATCGGATTCTCTAATCGAAACATAAGGTATATCTATCCAGCTATGCTGTGGTCAGACTTCTGAATAAGCTTTGTTTAAGTAAGGTATATAAGCAGAGTAGAATCAAAGCCGCCCACGCCCAGGGGTAAAACAGTTCTGTTGTACGTGATATGGTGTAAGATTCTATTTCCGTCTTTTCCAGTTTATCGATCGCATCATAGATCTGTACCAGCTGCTTGTTGTTGCTGGCTCTATAATACTTACCCTCTGTCATTTGTGCGATCTCTCGCAGCATCCCCTCGTTGATGTTCACCTCAACATTTTGCATGACGGGCTTTCCTTGTTCATCAACGGTTCTTACTTGGGTCACCCCTTTTGATCCCGCACCAATGGTATAGGTCTTAATGTTGAACTCGGCCGCCGCTTCTGCTGCGGTGATGGGGTCGATGTTACCCGCGTTATTATCTCCATCCGTCAGCAGAATGATGACTTTACTTTCGGCTTTACTTTCTTTTAATCGGTTGACCGCTGTGCCTAATGCGGTACCAATAGCCGTACCGCCCGACAATAAGCCCATACGCACCTGGGTCAAAGATTTACGCACCACTTCAAGATCGGTTGTAATGGGACATTGGGTAAAGCTCTCGCCAGAGAAGACGACCAAACCTATGCGGTCATATGATCTATTAGCAACGAATTCATCTGCCACCCGCTTTACCGCCTCTAGGCGATTAGGACGCATATCTGTTGCCCGCATACTGGTAGAAACATCGATCACTAAGACGATGTCGATACCATCGGCATTGACTTTGTCTTCTGATAGGTGTTTTTGAGGGCGGGCCATGGCGATGGTTAGTGCCGCAAAGGCCAAAATGGGTAATAGATCCAATAATGGTCGGATCAAGGCTTTGAGCGAGGGGCGTTTATTTTCCGTACTGACGGAGAGCGTGGACATTCTGAGATCCACCTGTTGCGCACGATGCTTCCCCCAGTAGCGCCAAAGGAAATAGGGCACTGCTAGTAGCAGTAGAAAAAACCAGGGATGTGCGAAAGACAGATCGGCCATAATTCAGACATGAGATATGAGACTCGAGACGTGAGATTCAGCCCTATGCAGTAATCTTACATTGCCCGACTCAACTTTCCAATCTCAATATTTTAATGCTTCGCGAATTTAATCATTTGTTCTTAGCTCTAACTAGCGTAAATTGCGCATCTTTCGGTTAAAAAACTTCTTTTAACAATTCCTGACCCATTTCTTTCCGCACAAGGGATAGGAGTGGTAATGAGCCCGGCGAATGCGCCCTGAGGGGCGGCTTAAAAAGGCGGCCCAGAGGTAGCCATTTTTAAGCCTGCCCCGAAGCAGCAGGCGGCGGGTGAATTTTAACGGATAGCCCGGTACCTGCAGTAAAAGCTTGCGCTTTCTTAGACCCGAGACATGAGACTCGAGACGTGAGACTTTCGTGCTGCACGCCGATTTTTTTCAGTTTGCTAGCGCAAACTTTTATTGCGGGTATGTGCCCTGATAATTAACAAATCATGACAAGTATTAAAGCTCCTGTAGCAAAACGAGAAGATCACTTTTTAGAGATGCACGGACATAAGCGCAATGACCCTTATTTCTGGATGCGTGGAAAGGAAAAGCAAGAGGTGGTGGATCATTTGACGGCGGAAAACGATTATACGAAAGCCTGCATGTCACATACAGAAGATTTTCAGAAAGGCTTATTCGAGGAGCTGAAGGGGCGCATACAGGAGACGGATGAGAGTGTTCCTTATTTCAGAAATAAGTACTGGTATTATACGCGTTTTGAAGAGGGGAAATCCTACCCGATCCATTGTAGAAAGGCAGGTGCGATGACGGCTGATGAAGAGGTGCTCTTAGATGTGAATGTGTTGGCAGAAGGGCACGACTATTACAAAGTGGTGCAGATGAGTGTGAGTGAAGAGAATGACATTTTAGCTTATGCCGTGGATACCAAGGGAAACTGGGTGACTACGGTCTATTTCTTAGACCTGAAAACGGGTGAGTTACTGGAGGATAAGTTGGAGAATATTGCCGGTTTCACATGGGCAAGCGATAATAAAACGGTGTTTTATGCCTGTTATGATGCCGCCCTTCGCCCGCATGAGGTAGCGCGACATTTATTAGGAGATGATAATAGTAAGGACGAGGTGGTTTATAGAGAGCCAGATGTTACTTATAGGGCTTTCGCTTACAAAACAACGGATCGAAAATTGGTGCTGTTCGGCAGTGCGAGTCAGACCACTTCTGAGTATTCTTTTGTAGATGCCTATGCGCCTAGTGCTCCGCTTCGATTGGTACAGCAAAGACGGGAAGGGCATGAGTACAGTTTGGATCATCATGAGTTTTTTCATACTGACGAATGATCAGGCGACGAACTTTAAATTGATGAAGTGCGACTTGGCGGATACTCGCCTAGAAGTTTGGGAGGAAGTGATCGCCCACAGGTCGGATGTTTTCATAGAAGACTTCGAGCTTTTCGCGGATTATTTGGTGTTAGAAGAGCGCAGCGGTGGCTTGCCTCATTTACGGGTGATCGGCAGAACACAAGCAGATGGTAGTGAAGAGGACTATTATATTGAGTTTAATGACCCGACTTATTACTTGGGGGCGTCTGCCAATTTTGAATTTGATACTACGAAATTGCGTTTTGTGTACAGCAGTTTCACCACACCCAATTCCACCTATGATTTTGATATGAACACCCGTGAACGGGAGTTGCTAAAACGCAAGGCGGTTCTGGGTGACTTTAAGGTGGAGAACTATAAATCGGAATACCATTTCGCTACAGCTCGTGATGGGGTGAAGGTGCCTGTTTCTTTGGTGTATCATAAAGACACTCCCTTAGATGGAAGCGCGCCATTACTCTTATATGCTTATGGTTCCTATGGTGCTAGTATGCCGGCTTTCTTCAATAGCAATAGACTGAGTTTATTGGACCGTGGCTTTATTTATGCCATCGCGCACATTAGAGGTGGGCAGGAAATGGGCAGACAGTGGTATGAAGACGGGAAATTCAAAAAGAAAATGAATACTTTCAATGATTTCATTGACTGTGCGGAGTACTTGATCGGGAAGAATTATTGTGTGAAAGAAAAGTTGGTGATACAAGGTGGAAGTGCGGGTGGTATGTTGATGGGCGGTGTGATCAATTTGCGCCCTGATCTTTTTCAAATCGCTGTAGCAGAGGTTCCTTTCGTGGATGTGGTAAGCACTATGTTAGATGACAGCATTCCGCTAACCACCAATGAGTATAAAGAGTGGGGTAACCCGAATGAGGAAGATTTTTATCGTTATATGCTCTCCTACTCTCCTTATGATAATGTGGAAGCGAAGTCCTATCCGCATTTATTGGTGACCGCTGGCATCAATGACTCACAAGTACACTATTGGGAGCCTGCTAAGTGGGTGGCGAAAATGCGGCATATGCGACAAGGCGATAACCGCTTGTTATTCAAAGTGAATATGGGTGCCGGACATGTGGGGGCTTCTGGTAGGTATGATTATTTGAAAGAGATCGCTTTTGTGTATGCTTTTATATTTGATACCTTAGGGATGTTGAAGTAATGCCCAATTCCACTAAATTGCGGTATGATGCATTCGATGAATACCTTATTCAGAACCTGCTTGTGTTTCCTATTAATAGGCTACTGTAACGCATGCTATCTCTTCGCACAATCCAATGAACCGGTAGCTGAGGAAATCTACTATACTATCACCATTGACCTCACGCAAGTCATCAATGATCATGTACGTGTTAGATGTACCCCCCCGCCCATTGCGAATGAGTTCGCCAACTTTAGCCTGCCTTTATCCCATTTATCGGGAGATAGAACCTACGATCTGATCGATTTCTTCAAAGCTTATAATCAAGACGGTAAAGAACTACCCGCTACTTTTGAAGGCGGACATCAATGGTCGATCGAAAGAGCCAACCAATTGGCTTATGTAGAATACTGGATCGCGGACGGCGCATCAATAGCAGGCTCTTATCAAGCGGGCATGCCTCGTTTCAAAGATGCAGAGCACTTTATAGTGAATGGTGGTGGCTTCTTCGGCTACATCAATGAACTTTGGGATGTACCCTATCAGGTCAGTATTTATTATCCAGACGCTTTGCATGCTTCAAGCGGGCATGAACTGAAGCGAAGTGAAAACAGTAAAAGTGCGAAAGATGAATTAAGGGCCAAGGATCTATTAGAATTGCTCCAACACCCTATCATGTACGCCCCC
>JAHDGT010000100.1:0-2752 GCA_020631675.1 Bacteroidota bacterium | reverse complement strand
GTGCGAAAGATGAATTAAGGTCCAAGGATAGAATTGCTACAGCACCCCATCATGTACGCCCCTGCGGATACCATGTCTTTTTTAGCCGGCAATACCCGTGTGCATCTAAGTGCTTATTCAGATGATGAGAAAGTAGATGCCAAGCAGCTCTATTATGCGATCAAGAAACCCATTCAAGATTTAGCGACTTGGGTCGCTCCTTTAAACATTGACCACTACTATTTTACTTTTTACATCACACCCAGTGCTAAAGAAACCCACTTTCATACTGAGCAATTCGGGGGCATGGCCAGTGATAATTCGTCTTTCTTCGTTTTACCCCGCATTAAAAATGCCGAGCGTTTTAAAAAGGTACTGCGTCGAGTAGCTTGTCATGAATTCTTGCACTTGGTCACTCCTTACGCCCTACATGCTGAAAACATCAGTAGAGGTGCATTGGTGGGCGATCAAGAAATGTCGCAACATCTCTGGTTATACGAGGGCGTGACGGAGTATTTCACCCTCTTGTTTTTAGCTCAACATGGCTATATCACCGAAGAAACCTTCTTTGAAGAACTAGGGGAGAAAATAGGTATGATGCACCAGTTTCCGGATGTGTCTTTGACCAAGCTTAGTAAAGAAGTCTTCAAACCCAAGCACCGCAAGCAGTATGGCAACATCTATCTCAAAGGAGCGATCACTGCTTTCGCCTTAGACATGCAATTGAGGTATTTACAACTGGACGGAGCTAAGGTTCCTAGCAGCCTACATCAATGGATCTTAGAGCTGCGAAATCAATACGGACCCGAAAAGTCTTTTAGTGAAGAAAAATTTATTGCTGAGCTATCTGCCATCCATCCCGAGATCAGCGACTATTTCGAGCAGTACATCTTAGACGACAAAGCCCCTCCCTATGATTTTAGTTTGAGAATGTTGGGCATGGAATATCATGATCTTTATGTAGATGAAGTAGGCACTTATGGCTATTTCTTCACCCTACCTGATTACAAAAAAGGGCAACTCTATTTTTCAAAAGTGAAAGACAATCCGCTTGGCGTCCGCAATGGAGATATACTATCCGAAATAAACGGAACCGTCATCAAAACCAATAACTATAAAGAACACAAACACTTACTTTATGATGCTCGCCCCGGTGATGCCATTAAAGTGAAAGTAAAACGCAAAAATGCCGCTGGCGAATACCGCCCCGTACACCTTCAAGCCATTGCCAAACTCTATAAGATCAGAGAGCGATTCGCCATTCGTCCCATACCCAGCGCACCCGCTATGACTCAGCAAATACGTGAGTCTCTTTTTAAGTGACAACCCAAGGTAACTCAGACATGAGACATGAGACATGAGATTTCTTGCTGATTTTAAAGTATTTATGTTGTCATCACTTTATGTTTACTTTTAAACTGCCTCTATATAAAAAAGGGCTACTCTTTAAACAGAGTAGCCCTTTTCAATACATATTCAGGTATCGGGTCTACTTAAAAAGAACCAATACGCTTTTCATACAGATCCTTACTCTCAATGATGGTGCTATTCAGCTCCGCCATAATGCCATCCACACGGTCCTCAATACTCTTTAAGCCATTATTGATCTCTGCGATCTGCCCCAACGCGATCGCCACTTCCAAAGCCTTCACAATATCAATCGCTTCATCGTGTAAATTGTGCAGCTGCCCGATCGCGCGCTCCGTTTTCATCAGCGTTTTCATATAATCCTGCTTGCTCGTTCTGATGGCATTCCCCAGTTCCGATTTCGTCTTCACATCATTCAAACTCTCCGTCTGCCGCTCCATCGCATCAAATAAATTATTCGCGTTCTCTTTCAACTGCTCGTACTCCTTATTCAAATTCTCCACTTGATTGTTCACCCGCTTCCATTTCGTATACACCCGCTCAAACTCCTTATCCACATTCTGCGCATTATCCAAAGCCTCTTTCAGCCCTGTAATCCCCACTATACCATCCTCAACCTTCTTATCCGTCTTCTCTTTCTGACTCTCGAATTGTGCGATCTGCGTCCTGAACTGATCCTTGAATTTAGGCAGCTTCTCCGGACTCTTTGTCTGACAAGAAAACAGCAGTAAACCCGCCAATAACAAACTCAAAAAAGGTAAATATCTCATCTTGATCTTAATATCTAATTGAATATAGAGGCTGCGCCCCTGTTTGCCGTCGCGAATATACCGCTAAATGAAAAACCCGTACTGGCAAACAGGGTCCGGGCTATCCGTTCCTACAAAATGGGCTATCTGGGGGTTCGTTGCACTACTTGGCGGTGGCTACCTCTGGGCCGCCCCCGCCAAGCAGGCACTCACGCCCCATCTATCCCATTTAGTACCACTACTATCCCTCGCAGAAGGGCAAAAAAAAAGCCGAACCACCACGATCCCTTCCCACCGGAACACGCACATGTTCGTTTGAGAAAAAATGACCGAGGGTTCGGCTGAAAAATGAGACGTTTTGTTTTGGGGCATTTCGAGTTCAGGTCGATAGAGAAATGCCCCTATAAAACAATATTTAAAAATGAGTACCCCATGTTACGCCATAGGGCACTCTACCAACAATGAGACGGTTATTGTTTACTGTAGTCAGTCTCCTACTATCAAAAAAACGGGCACTTCAAAAATCAATTTATAAGGAAGCACCCGTTAAGAAACGGTCTTACTTTAAAATGAGTGCCCCATGTTACACCACAGAGCACTCTCCAACAATGAGACGGTTGGATTTTTCTTTTTTATTCGCCACCGATCTTTTGTAA
>JAHDGT010000605.1 GCA_020631675.1 Bacteroidota bacterium | reverse complement strand
TCATAACGCAGGATACGGCTAAAAGAGCAAGTCAGAAGCAACGATTATTTTTGTCAAGGTACTTGTTTAGCAGGATAAACCTCACTTGCATATTGATACTGGTGATAGCCCTGCCCTAAGTGGTCTCCTACGATATTTAAATAGCAATCCTCTTTTTCGCCAAAAGGTATGATGACCAAAGGCTCTTTTAAGGCGACTTTTTGTATCGTAAAACCTTCGGGTAAAACCACATTCAAGTTGGGTTTACCGGTCTCGGTGGCATGCATCACATAGAGATTCCCTTTGCCGTCAGACATTTGGTAAATTTCATTTTCAAAAACTAAAGCTTGGCATTTTTTGATGACTTTGACCACTAAATGTCCTTCTTCGGGTTTGAGCATATCCGTTTTAGAGGGGATGTAATCCACCGCGAGCGGATTAGCCAGTTCCATCCAAGTGTAACCCTTGTAGTCCAACTTAGTTTTGCAAGCTGCGCCTTGGCAGTCAGAGGGTGCATTAGGAGAGCGCAAGAAAAACGTTTTGTCAAATAAGAGATGTCGGTCAATGTTTTTTTGCCAAGGCAATCTAACCTTAAAATCATCCCAAGCTTCTTTCGGAATCGCATTGTCACCATCACTGATGATGACTAATTTTTTCTTTACATTGATCAATTCCTTTGCCGTTCCTATTTTTTGCCATTGGACATTAGCAGGCAATTCAAAGGCGGGTTTCGTGGCATATTTGATGCCCGCTTCTTCTACAGAATCGAAAATACAGGAGTCGAGCATAAGCATTCCGAAAATGCATATTCCCAGTCTTAATACTACTTGCTTCATAAATACAGTGTAAACTAAGTTTTCGGACAGTACAGCCAAACTAACATGCCGCACCTAGGGCGCTGGTACTTACTAACTGAAAATGGTCTTTTAATGAATTCTTTCTTCTCAAAATACTTTAGCTCGAAAATATCCAATATTTCCCGCATCTCCTTTTCAGAAGGAGCCTCCACTTTTAGCTTAATGTATTTTTCAAGTGAACCTTTCATCTTTCGCAACTGATCAGATCAGGCAAGTTGGGCTTTGCTGGCTGTGGTTTTTTATTCGACCGTCAAATTTTGTCGCTCCACTATAAAGTCATACGACAGTTCAAATAAGCCTTTTCCATCTAGCACTCCATTCCATGCGCCATGTCCTGCGGGATTGCCATTAGGTAGCAGTATGGTCTCCAATTTGTTGTAAATACCCAAAGAATTATAGATGCTTTGTAGCTCAAGTGCTTCGGCATAAGGCGTAACAGGATCATCCGCTGTACCATGTGCCATGAATAATTCAGGATCACCAGCGTCATATCTGTCGTATTGCTCCAAGTTGTAAACCCCTTCAAACACATCTAATTTTATATTCGAGCCCCAGAAATAAACCATGCTTTTCACATCATAGGTCTCTTCTAAGTTTGTAGTAGAAAGTGTAGGGTCATCACTAATGCTAAGTTCATCTCTAAAGTCTTCTGGATCTGAAATGCCTAAAGCAATAGTGGTAATTGCTCCTGCCGAGGCCCCTCCTACTGTTATAAAATCTGTGTTTATATTATAGGCACTTGCATTAGCTACGATCCAACGAAGGGCTGCTTTCGCATCCCTTTGGGCAAGATACATGGCAGTGGCTTGCTTAACCTGATCTGGGCTCTCCGCTCCTTCTAGGGCATTCTCAATCCATTCTTGCGGTGCGATTCCCTTATAAAATGTCAATAATTCTTCTGGGGTCATGCCTTCTATCGTACCTAATTCCTCTGTTGTTCTATAGTCTATAGAAACAAAAACCCACCCTCTTGAAGCATAGTAATTAGCCATATCTACAATTTCAGGTTTGTGTTTTATTCCTCCTGTAAATCCACCTCCA
>JAHDGT010000604.1 GCA_020631675.1 Bacteroidota bacterium | reverse complement strand
CATTGTCAAATTTTCAAATTCCCCAATTGTTGTAAATTCAAGATCCCAAAAGTCAACACAATGGCAACACACGAAGTATTCAATCAAGCACCGCCCCTTACCCCCACCAATCTCTACCAAATCGATAAGCCCCTACAAAGCCTGCTCGATCATTACAAAGTAGATGATGCCGCCCGTAGCGATCTATCCGCATTCGGCGCACGCATGGGCAGTGATGAATACTTGGAAAAAGGCTTTCAAGCCAACGAACATTCCCCTAAACTGCATACCCACGATCGCTTCGGACATAGAGTGGACCGAGTCGAGTTCCACCCAGCCTATCACGATCTCATGGCATCAGGCATCGAGTATCAGTTACACGCTTTGCCGTGGAAAAAGCAGCGTTCAGGCAGCCATTATGAACGCTTAGCCTTGGTCTATCTACACGCCCAGAACGAAGCCGGCACCCAATGCCCCATCACCATGACCTTCTCCTGTGTGCCCGCCCTGAAAAACCACTTCGCCAGAGCCGATGAATGGCTGCCTGGCATACTGAGCGATCAATACGACCCTGCCGACAAACCCTACTTTGAAAAAGCCGGACTGACCATAGGCATGGCCATGACCGAGAAACAAGGCGGAACAGATGTACGCGCCAATACCACCACCGCCAAAGCCCTAAAAGCCAGCGAACAAGGCAATGGTGCCGCCTACCTCCTCAACGGACATAAATGGTTCTGCTCCGCGCCCATGTGTGATGCCTTTCTCACCCTCGCCCAGACCGAAGCAGGACTCAGCTGCTTCCTCCTCCCCCGCTGGCGACCAGATGGCAGTAAAAACAACTTCCACATTCAACGCTTAAAAGACAAATTAGGCAACCGATCCAATGCCTCCAGCGAAGTAGAATTCCACAACACCTTCGCCTGGATGATCGGCAATGCGGGCAGAGGCGTAGCCACCATCATAGAAATGGTGGCCATGACCCGCTACGACTGCATGATCGGTGCCAGTGCCCTCATGCGCAGGGGCGTCAGCGAAGTAATGCACCACATCAAGCACCGCAGCGTAATGGGCAGAAAGCTGATCGACCAGCCCCTCATGCGGCATGTTGCTGGCGATCTCTGCTTAGAAGCTATTGGCGCACTCGCCCTCAGTTTCCGTGCCGCCGAGTGTTTAGAACACCCTCAAGATCAGCAACAGCAATTGCTGCTTCGCCTACTGCTGCCCATTGGCAAATACTGGCTCACCAAGCGCAGTGCCCCCCTACTCGTAGAAGCCATGGAGTGCTTGGGCGGCAACGGCTATGTAGAACAGGGCATCTTAACGCGCCAATTCCGCGAAGCCCCCGTCAATGCTATATGGGAGGGCAGCGGTAATGTGCAGTGCTTAGATGTGTTCCGCGCCATTGCCAAAACCCCTCAGGTGCTGCCCGCCTTAGAGCAGGAATTAGCCAGTGCAACAGGCGTTCACCCCAGCTACGACCAATTCATAGCAACACTGCAACAAGAGCTTCCCCGACTGCTGCACGATCCTTTCTATGCCCGTGTAGGCAGTGCGCAACTCGCCATCGCCTTAGAAGCCGCCCAGCTCATTAAATTGGGGGATCGAGAACTCTCGCAAGCCTTTTGTGCCGCCCGCTTAAAAAGCCAAAGTCAACAATTCCTATTCGGCAGCCTCCATGATCCCAAAGCGGTAGAAGTGGTTTTGGAAAGGTGTATGTTTTAGTAGGGCGCATCCCCGCAATACAAAGCTGGCGATTGTCGTCAGCAAAACTCGGCACACAGCACGAATTCTCACGTCTCGAGTCTCATGTCTCGGGTCTTGAAAGCGCCAGCTTTCTACTGCGGGGTCGGGCTTTCCGCTAAATTCGGCAGGCGCTCTGGCTTTTCGCTGGCAGGGCTA
>JAHDGT010000099.1 GCA_020631675.1 Bacteroidota bacterium | reverse complement strand
CAATCATCCTCCCCCATAGTGTTGGTGATGTAAATACTTCAGCGTCAGCACGAAGTCTTATGTCTTACGTCTTAAATCTTATGTCTCCATACTCATGAAAAAACCACTAATAGCCCTCCTGCTTTGTTTTAGCTGTTTCTTCTGGTCGAATTGCGCTGATTCAGAACAGGAAGATAATGGATACACTTATGTACAGCCGGGTGGCACCTTCGTCGTGCCTGAATCCGAGCAACGTGCAGGTGATCCCGCAGCAGGCTATGATTATCTGGTTTCTGGTGATTACATCAGCTCTGGTGTACCTTATGACGCTTACCTCCTCGCCTTCGGTGCCAATGAAGAGAATGTACTAGGCAGAGAAGGAGACAATGCCGTTGTAGAACCAGGTTTCACCGCTGTTGATGCCCCAAATGGCGTACGCGTGGTAGCCCCGAACTGCTTGCAATGTCATGCAGGTAATATCAATGGAGATTTCATAGTGGGCTTGGGTAACCACCAGGGCGATTTCACCTTGAATGCAGGTGGCGTTGTTCCTTTAGTTGACATTGTTTTAACAAGCCTATACGGAACTGACTCTGAAGAGTGGGAAGCCTATGATCCTTTCAGAAAAGCCTCTTTGGCTATTGGTCCACATATCGTAACAGAAGTAAAAGGCGCGAACCCAGCTGATCAATTGGCCGCGGTTTTAGCTGCCCATCGCGACCCCATGACCTTAGAATGGATCGAAGAGCCTACGATACCTATCCCCTCTGAAGTCATTCCTACAGATGTGCCCGCTTGGTGGCTACTCAAAAAGAAAAGCCATATGTTCTATTCGGGCATGGGTAGAGGTGATTTCTCTAAATACCTCATGGCTTCCAGCTTGCTGACCATGAAAGACAGCACAAAAGCTGCCGAAGTGAATACCCACTTCCCAGATGTATTGGCGTATATCAATAGCTTAGAAGCACCCGCCTACCCCGGCAATATCAATGACAGCTTAGTAGTAGAGGGTAAATCCATTTTCGAAAGCAATTGTGCGGGCTGCCACGGTACTTATGGCGCAGACGAATTCTACCCTAATCTAAGAGTGCCTTTGAATATGGTGGGCACAGATCCCGTTTTATCTGATGCTTACAATAATGAACACTACATCGCATTCACCAATTGGTTCAACAACGGCTGGTTCGGTAGCGGTGAAGATGCGGCAGAATTGGTATCTGAAGGTGGCTATGTAGCACAACCCTTAGATGGCATCTGGGCAACTGCCCCCTACCTACACAATGGCTCCATCCCTACTCTGGAAGATCTGCTCAATAGCGAACAACGCCCCACCTACTGGCGACGAGATTTCAACAGCGATAGTGATTTAGATTACAGCAAAGTAGGCTGGAATTACGAAACCCTCGACAATAAAGCGGATGTGTCCACCTATGATACCACCCTACCCGCTTACGGCAATCAAGGACATACCTTCGGAGATAATCTCAGTAATGATGAACGTAGCGCATTGATCGAATACCTGAAAACGCTTTAGAAAAGCATATAAACATCGAGAGAACTATGTAGGGGAGGACCCGTGTGTCCTCCCGTTTTGCCGCAAAAAACGGATTTTGAGTCGGAATAGCTCATTAAGCTACGCCTCAATTAGCATCCATTCTTTCCAACAACCAGCGCTTACGTGCCGTATCGGGTGTCTGCTCGATCCGTTCTCGTAAGCGCTGTTTTTTTCTGTTATCACCAGGATTCAAGTTCGCGATCCTCGCCAAAAACTTAGTAAAATTCAAATAACGCTTGCGGTGCAACTCACTCAATACCTTATTCCGCTGCAAGTAGATCCTGAAAGAATGCGTCAGAGATAGCAGCGGCTCCACCTCATCCAGATCATAATAGATCCGCAAGAGCAGCATTCTGCTTTCCGTAAAATAGAATACATCCTCTTTGCCTACCTGCAATAACTCTGGTAGGGCTTTTTTGACCCTGCCCGTACTATAATACAAATTCGCTAAGCTGTAGTAATAAGCATTCTGTTGAAAGTCCGGATTCAACTTCTTCCTATACTTTTTAATGAAATCCTCCGTCCATTCATACTCCTTGATCTTGATGCCCACCTCCACAATATTCTTATAACTCCAAGGAGACAGCTGCTTGTTCTCTAACAACAATTCTCGTTCTAAAACCAATTGGTAGATAGAAAACAACTCTCTGAAAAAACGCGCCTCATTCTTATTGATCTTCTTCACACAATAATTGATGGCGTACAAATGAATGTCTCTCGCCTCCGCTTTATCAAAATACTGCGCATGCGTGCTCAACAATGTTTTCAGTCGCTCAAAATGACCCGCTTCTTCAGATTCTATCAAACACAACAAAATCGTATGGTACACTTGTATACTCGGGTGCTCCTCGTAACGGCCTTGTGCCAAATGCGCTAAAATCTCATCAAACAAAGGCAGCTCATAGTCAGAACGCAACATAGAACGCCTATTCACCACCTCACAGCAATACTTCAGTTTCAAAGACAAATAGTAAGAGTCCAGCCAATCCATACTCTGCTGTAAACTCTGATCATAAGCATGCCGCTTCTGCTGATCAAAATGCGCGTTCTCATGCGCATGGATCAGCAATTGATGCCTATGGTGATCCGCATCCCTGAAAGGAGATTTTGCCAACTGCTTATGTGCCGCCCGTAAAGTAGCCGCATAGTGTAATGGCAACTGTAACTCATGGTAAGCACTCAGCAAGTGATCTAATTGTATCACTGGCTCTTTCGCCTGCCCCTCCAACACTAAAAAACGCTCTAACAAACGCACCAGATCCGTCAATAAATAGCTGAACTTTTTATCCGTATAGCCCTCCCCCAGCAAACGCCTTCCCAATACCTCCTTATCAGGCGCATCTCCTTTCCCTTTCCCTTTTCCTGTTTGAATCGGTTTCACCAATAAGTCATACAAATACACCAACTCTTCCCGCCTATTGAAATAAGGAGAACGCAAAAAATCACCCAAACGCTTCAAACTATCCACATCTAAGGCACTTATGATCTGATACAACTTACTTTGCTTCACAAATTTCTCTTTATTAATTCAATCAGGGTGCATAGCCGCAATAAAAAGGGGGAGGCTTGCTATCGCATATTAAAATGCAGGTACGGCGCAGGAGACGCCCGTATAGGGCGTCTCTACGGTTCACCCCCTTTTTACTGCGGCTAACGGGCTATCCGTTCCTACAAAATGGGCTATCTGGGGGTTCGTTGCACTACTTGGCGGTGGCTACCTCTGGGCCGCCCCCGCCAAGCAGGCACTCACACCCCATCTATCCCATTTAGTACCACTCCTATCCCTTGCACAAGCAGCGGAAAGATAGACCAAAAAATGGCTAAAAAAGTCGACAAGTCAAATATGGTCTTTCGGAAGACAGCCTAAAATGTGCTAAAATTGACAGACTTCAAGACGAATAACCCTTAATAATCAAGGAATTAAAGCTACAACACCAGAACAAACAACATTAAAGACATCGGAAGATGTGAATTATTGTATTTTTTTCGCAGGCAGCAGTAAGCGAAATTTGTGGCATCTACTAAGTGTTCCATCAGTTGTGGAGTGAAGTAGTAACTGATCTATCATTCAACAACCTGCGATTCACCAATTGGTAAATAATCGACTAACTATGTCATTATACTTTTCAAATAGCAGCAGCATGAAGTATCTCACAGTCTTTTGTGTTCTTGTGATAAGCTACCTACTTCAAGCACAAGTGGCACAAGCTCAAGATGAGTGGTTCGCGGCAGATGACACTTTCTACCTGAACTCCCTCGATCCTCTAACGCTGGACATATTGCTAAATGATGTGCTTCCCGGCGGTGGACCTGGCTCAGATACGATTGTATATGAAATTGGCGTAGAGGATACCCCAAACTATGGCGAAGTATCCTACATCGATGAGAGTACCTTACTATATACGAACACTTCTGACCTCCTGAATTTTGTAGATAGCTTTCAATACATCGTATATGTCTATGAAACCTCTACTGGTGAGGTATATAATCTTACCGCACAAGTCTACATCATCGCTGGTTGCGGAGAAGATTGCGTCTGGCCAGGAGATGCCAATAGTGATGGTATCGCCAATGCGTGGGATGTACTTCCAATTGGTCAACATTACGGAGATGTGGGACCAGCCAGACCAGATGCCAGTATAGCGTGGGAAGGGCAATTCAGTGAAACTTGGGCATCACCCATCGGTGAAGCAAATGATGTTAATCATGTGGATTGTGACGGAAATGGAGAGATAAATGATGCGGATGTTATACCCATTGATCTGAACTATGGCTTGACACATGCCAAAACAGCCCACATCAATGACCCCATGTTAGACTTGGCATTATTCATTGAGTTCACCTCTGACACTATTGCTCCGGGTGCTACCGTCAATGCCGACATCGTCTTGGGTAATGAAGACAGCTTGGCTGAAGATGTTTACGGCATCGCCTTCAGCATCTTCTACCCGGCAGAATTGGTCGATACCGGTTCATTAAGCATAGATTTCTCAGAAAGCTGGTTAGCAGCAGATGGTAGTACCAGTACACTTTTATCTCTATACAAAGATTTAGGCAGTGGATCTGTTGAAGCGGCCATTACCCGTACTGACCAAGAGAACACCACTGGTTTCGGAACACTCGCTAAAATGAGCTTTGTCATGGAAGAAGTCATCATCAGTGATAAAACCGAAGTATTTTCAGACATACCTGTTGAGCTGTTTTTCGGCTCAGTTACGCTTTTAGATAAAGACGGAGATGTGATCAGCATCAATGCTTTTGGTGATGAAGCCATTATAGCCAGTACCAACGACCTAAATCCTTCTCCTACAGATTTTAACTTCCGTCTTAGACCTAACCCAGCACATACGATCAGTCACTTAGATTGGTCTACTGATCAAGCTGTACACCATATTCAGCTCTTTGACCAGTGTGGTCGTTTGATTCGCACAGAAACTCCAGAGCCACAGAGCTATTCGCATAGCTTGAATATACATGGATTAGCTCGTGGTATTTATTTTGTCAAGCTCTTAAACAACGATTCGAATACAATCGGTAGCCGGAAACTCATTGTATTCTAATTCAATATACACTCCCCCCTCCCCTCAACACAATTGATTTTTCTTTCTAACTATAATAAACATCTAATTACGATGAAACGATTACTCAGTCTTTGCTTAGTGCTCTTATTCAGCTTTAGCTATACTGCACAAGCACAATCTCCTTGTGAGGTTATTATTTACGATTATTCTGATCCTGCAACAGGTACTACTACCTTAAGCGCGGAAATCATTCCTTCCTCCTCAGATACCATCGCATTCGGTGGCGAGTTTTTCTGGAATGACGACATTGGTAATGTCTATGAAGGGCAAACCATTACAGTAAGTTCTTCTGCTACTTTAGCTTGTGTGGAATTTTGGATTCCAGGAACAGACTGCGGCGGTTATGCCTGCATCGATCTGCCCGGAGATGGTGGCGGTTCTGGTGGTGGCGGTGACGATTGCTGGGCGGAATTCGGTTATGAAGGACCAATAGATGGCACTTACTACTTCTATGGCTTTGGTGGCAGTTCAGCTGTTGATACCATGACCGCCGTCAGCTATGAGTGGTTATTGGGTAATGGTGATGTATTCACTGGTCAAAATATCACTTACGCTTTTGATGAACCAGGCACTTATGAAGTATGCTTGACCATTACCACAGCAGATGGTTGTTCTGACACTTATTGTCAAGCCATCACTGTTTCAGGTGGTGGAGGTAGTGGCTCTGGTGACTGTGATGCGACATTCTTCGCGGCATTAAGCCCAATTGGCGGTATCACTTGTACCCCACTAACTGTTAGCGATGACTTAATGTATTTATATACAGTTGCGGAAACTGGCGAATCTTACTTTGGTCCTTACCCTACATTCGCTCCTACTGATGTGGCTACTGTCACTATCTGTCTTGAAGTATATACTATGACAGAAGAATTGTGTGATTCTTACTGTGAAACCATCACTATTGGTGGCGGCGGTGGCGACGACTGCTGGGCGGAATTCGGCTATGAAATGGATGGTGATGAATATTACTTCTATGGCTTTGGTGGTAGTTCTTCTGTAGACACCATGTCAGCTATTAGCTATGAATGGTTCATCGGTAATGGTGATGTAGTAACGGGGCAAAACTTCGTTTATGGCTTTGATGAATCTGGTGTATATGAAGTATGCTTGACCATCACTACAGCAGACGGTTGTTCTGCTACTTACTGTCAAGAGATCGTTGTTACTGTTGGTGGTGGCGGTGGAACGGATGGTTTCAGTATTTGCGGTTTCGTCACTACGGGTGATGGTTTCGGCACAGATATGGATCTGATCAGCGATATACACTTATTCAGTTTCAGTGCGGATGGTACTTACACTTTCGTAGCTACACAAACAACAATGGCGGCTGATTCTAACTATTACTGCTTTAATGATCTTCCTGCTGGCGTATATGCCGTTCAAGCAGCCGTGAACCCTGAATCTACGCTTTACCCGTATTATATGCCTACTTACTATGGTGATGACTTATTCTGGATCGATGCTGACCTCATCACTTTAGAAAGTGATTTCTACGGAGCTAATATTGACTTGATCGATGTAGCTGGTTTCCCTGGTCATGGTACAGGAGGTGGTCAAATCGACATCTATCGTTCTGATAACATCAGTGGTCATGTTTTCAACTTAGAAGGAGAACCAATGGACGGTATCTTAGTGATGTTATTGAATATGTCAGATGTACCCTTGGGCTACCAATATACTTCTACTGACGGTTCTTACGCTTTCACAGATGTTCCTTTCGGTGATTACCAAGTATATGTGGAGCATATTGGAATGACTACCGAAGCTGCTGATATCACATTAGATGAAGACACGCCTTCTATTCCGAATATCGATTTCTTAATGGGTGATGGTAATGTGGTCTTATCTGCTATTGAAGAATTGATCATTATCGACGATCAAATTCAGCTTTACCCTAATCCTGTTCAGCAAGAAGCATTCATTTCTTTGAGCAGCCTAGAATCAACTGATTTACAGATCGAAATATTAGATGTTCAAGGACGTGTGCATTACAGTCAGTCACAAGCTATTTATGCAGGTGAGCAAGTGATTCAATTACCTACGGCTGATTTAAGCAAAGGTTTATACATCGCTCACTTACTAAGTACAAGTGGTCAGCAGATCGCCATTCCATTTGTAAAGTAATTTTAGCCAAAACATTTATTTTAGTTTCAGTTCTTCAATATCCCCGAGTAGCTATGCTGTTCGGGGATTTTTTCATTCTACAAGCTGACAGCCAACGACTAAAGAAGAATATTCGTTTTCATGTTGATAGAATTTCACATCTGCCAGACCAGCTCAAGCAGCATAGTACCGACTTAAGTCATCTGTACCGTAGCAGAATGTGATAATAATAATATTAGATAAGCTTAATAAACCCTCATTCAGCATATGAAAAAACCACTACTTTTTTGTCTTGCCTTACTATTCGGTATTTCCCTAAAAGCACAAGAATGCTTTGTTGAGATTTTTGAAACTTCAGACCCATCTACTAGTACTTATACTTTAGTAGCGGAGCTATACTCTGTTACACTACCCCCTGTTGGGCCAGAAACTTACTTTACCTGGACAGACGGAACAGGTAGTATTATCGGAGAAGGGCAAGTGATCACCTTAACAAGCACACCGGGTTCAACTTTCGTGAACCCCATCTGTGTTTTCGGTGAAGCACCAGACTTAGATTGTTATGCAGAAGCCTGCATAGAACTCGACGGACTTGGTAGCGGAGGAGGTGGTGGCATGGACTGTGCCGCGAACTTCGACTATACTTTTTCCAGTGTTAGTAATGAGATATATTTCGTAGCTGATCAAGGCAGCTTCTTTGACCCTATTGTCAGTTATTCATGGGAATTCTCTGATGGTTGGTTGGCTGGCAGTGATTCAGAAGTGACCTATACCATTGGCTTTGCGCCTTTAGAAACAGTTTGCTTGACTATTACCACCGCTTCGGGCTGTACGGACACCATATGCTATGATATTGACGGCACAGGCAGTGGCGGAGGAGGTGATGAATGTTCCGCCTTATTCACCTATACTTTCGCAGGATCCACCAATGAGGTTTTCTTCGCCGCTGACCCAGGAAGCTTCGCCGATCCGATCACTGATTATGAATGGTCTTTTTCTGACGGTTGGGATGTAGGGAACGAACCAGAAGTAACCTACTTTTTAGGTTTTGCACCTTTGGAATGGGCTTGTCTGACCATTACTACGGAATCTGGCTGCACCGATACTTTCTGTGAAGAATTTGGTGGCTCAGGAGAAGAATGCTATGCCGAATTCACCTACGAAGATGCGGGTGAAGGCGTCTATATATTCTATGGTACTGGCGGCGGTTCAGCAGTTGATCCAGGTGAAGTGATCAGCTATCAATGGTCTTTCGGTAGTGGTGATTATGGTGAAGGACAGGTCTATACGCAAGTATTCGATGAAGTGGGCAGCTATGAAGTATGTCTGACCATCACTACCGAAGACGGCTGTACAGCAGCTAGCTGTTACGACATCACCGTTGTAGAAACCGGCGGATCTGACACTTACAGTATATGCGGATCTGTTACGACGGGCGACCCTTCTCTCGACATTGACCTAAGCTGTGAGGTTTACTTATTCAGTTTAAGTGCGGACGGCAGTTTTGTTCTGGTAGATGTACAATCTACAAGTGCAAGTGCGATTACATTGAACAACTATTGTTTTGATGCACTGAACGAAGGTGATTATGTGATTCAGGCAGTTGTCAACGCAAGCTCCTCACTCTACCCTTACTATATGCCCACATATTACGGCGATGATCTATTCTGGGCGGATGCGGACATCATTACGTTAGAAGACGACTTCTCTAATGCGACCATTGACTTGATAGACATAGCTGATTTCCCCGGTCACGGCAATGATAACCAGATAGACATTTACCGCTCAGATAATATTAGTGGGCATGTCTATGATTTAGAAGGAGAACCTTTGCAAGGCGTCTTAGTGATGCTATTGAATATGTCTGACGTGCCCCTAGGTTACCAATACACAGACGAAACTGGTTTCTACGCTTTTGCGGATGTGCCTTTCGGTGACTACCAAGTATATGTTGAGGCGATAGGCATGATCACCGAAGCAGCGGATATAACTTTAGATGAGGAAAATCCATCTATCCCTAATATTGACTTCTTAATGGGAGATGGTAATGTGGTCCTTTCTGCTATTAAAGAAGTGATCCTGCTAAATTCAGAAATCGCTCTTTATCCGAACCCGGTTAAACAAGAAGCTTTCATTTCCATCTATAGTTTAGAGACCACCGATATTGCTATTGAAATATTAGATGTTCAAGGACGTTCTCTATATAATGCGGCTCAAATGGTGTATCAAGGTGAGCAAGTCATCCAACTGCCTACGCATATGCTAAGCAATGGCTTGTACATGGCTCATCTACTAACAAAGAATGGGCAGCAGATCGCTATTCCATTCATTAAATAGAAGTAGCTGGTTACTATACGTTTACATTTTAGGTAGCTTTCCTAAATACTAATGTGTCCATCCCCGATCAAGTGATTTGATCGGGGATTTTGTGATTAAAGCGTACTCTCTCTCTATCGCAACAACCTTATTGTACAAACTATTGCTGATCCAAAAACCAACGTCCCTTAATTCATCCATTTTAGTTTGAATACTTTCAATAAGTCCCTTTTGTTTTGCTTTTATTAAAATCCCTATTGTGCCTATAATTGTCACTTCCAAACTTAACGCTAATTTTCTTCCATCTTTCTCATCTATGATTAAGTAATCAGCATCTAGTTGTACTGCAAGTACTATTGCTTCAGCTTCTCCATTATGAAGTGTTTTACTCAATTCATTAAATAAATCACTGTTGTGAAAACTATCGTTGACTTTGATCCATCCAGAACGAATTTCTTTATCAAAGGCTTGTTTGATGTCAGACAAGATTGACAATTCTTGATAAACTGCTTCTGGTACTAGAATTTCTTCAAAAAGGAGTTTTAATAAATGTAATTCTTCGATTTGAATTAAATTACTTATTGTTGTTGTATCACTTACTACTACCATCTTCTGCAATTCCTAAAGTTCTCAAATCCATTGTCAATTCTTCCAAATCATAGCTAATAGGAATTTTTCTTTTTCCTAATTCTTTCATAAACAAAACCCTAGGCATCTCAACAAAACGGCAAGCTTGAGCCATTGAGAATCGCTGCTGTTGATACAGTAAAATTCCAATTTCCAACTTTAACTCCTGTTCGGATATAGATGCTGCTCGCATCAAACTATCATCAATTACCAATGCCATAGTGCTGTATTAAATAAGCAATAAGTCTAAAAGAAAGACGTATAGCATCTAAATTAGTTCAAATCATCAAATTCATCCCAATAAAATCTTAACTTGATAGGCAAAATCGATATTTAATAGATTGCCACCATGCCTACAACAGTTAGAAACTTCCTCGCGCTATTAGCGGGTTATATGCTCGGCGCATTTGTGAACATGGGTTTGATCATGCTGGGTAGCATGATCATCGCCGCACCTGAGGGCTATGACCCAAGTAGTGCGGACAGCCTCAAAGACAACATTCACCTCTTTCAACCGCAGCATTTTATTTTTCCTTTCTTAGCCCATGCGATTGGTACGCTTGTAGGTGCTTTCGTCGCCACTAAGCTTGCCGTTTCTTTTAAACTCTTCTGGCCTTTATTTATCGGTTTCTTGTTCTTTACAGGCGGTGTAACTTTAATATGGATGGTCGGCGGACCACTTTGGTTCACCGCGCTTGATCTGATTTTCGCCTATTTCCCTATGGCTTGGCTGGGGTATAAACTGGCTCGCTGACCATACCTGACCTTAGCAGGACAAACTATTGGAGTAAACATCTGTTATAGAAGAGAAAACAGTACACTTCATTCTACCAGCTTGCCACATAAGGCGCGCAAGGGATAGGAGCGGTAATGAAGCCGATGAATGCGCCCTGTTTGGCGGTGTAAAAAGGCGGCCCAGAGGTAGCCATTTTTACACCTGCCAAACAGCAGCAGACAGCGGCTGAATTTTAGCGGATAGCCCGGTGACCGCAGTAAAAAGCTGGTGCTTTTCCGTGACCAAAAACTTGTCGTAGAGCAAATTCATGAATTTGCTCTACCCGATTTTCCGACGAAGCAAAGCCAGCTTTTTATTGCGGGCATGCGCTATGATTTAACAAACACCATCAGCACATCAGCACATTAAATTGCATAAGCGTAAAACAATGAACTTGAAATTCACCCACTGGATCATGCTGATACCCATGATCACTATAGGCTTGCTGTTCATAGCGGGTTTTGACAGTTATGAGCAGGATAAAACAACTACCCTAACGAATACCGCAATGGATCAAGAAGCGAAAAATGTTTTAGGCGGCGCGCTCGCAAGCTGCTGCACCGAGCCAATGACGGGCTTTTACAGAAACGGTTTTTGCCAGACGGGACCGACCGACTATGGCACGCATGTGGTTTGTGCGGTGATGACACAGGCGTTTTTGGATTTTACTAAGGCGAGGGGGAATGATCTGTGTACGGCACGACCAGAGTATCGTTTCCCGGGTTTGAAGGCGGGCGATAAATGGTGCTTGTGCGCAGTGCGCTGGAAAGAGGCTTTTGATGCGGGCTATGCACCGAAAGTGGTATTGGAAAGCACCCACGAAAAGGCACTTCAATTCATGACGTTAGAAGAATTAAAATCTATGCAATTCGGTTGTTGAATTTGGGTTCTACTGTTTTTTCTTCCACCGTTTCAGCGCGCTTTGGGCGGCATAATACCCACAC
>JAHDGT010000098.1 GCA_020631675.1 Bacteroidota bacterium | reverse complement strand
CTCTGGGCCGCCTTTTTAGCCCGCCGCTCAGGGCGCATCTGTCTGGCTCATTACCGCTCCTATCCCTTGTGCGTAACATGTACGTTCCCTTAACAAGAGAAAGTTATCTTCACCCTCGTATCCTCAAAAAAATACAGCAATGAACAAACTATTCCTTTTTAAGAACGCACTAAAGCATTTATTCTTCCTAATCTTCATCACTATCCTATTCACGGCCTGTCATGGAGACACCTACCGTCACTTCATACCCATTCCAGGTACTATTTGGAATAAAGGAGATAAAATAGCATTCAGAGCAGAATTAGAAACAAGCACACTAGCCGATGCGGTTCTCGTTATACGCCGACATACCGCCTATCCACATGATGATCTTAAAATCAAGATATACTATGCTTCACCCCAAGGTGAAAAAGATGAAATGATCTACACTATTCCGTTTAAAGATAAAAGTGGTAAACAGATAGGAGATGTAATGGGAGAGTTATGGGATATAGAGCATACAATAATAAAAAACAGATCCTTCGACAAAGGTAAACACAGTTTTGAAGTCGTTCACTTAATGGATGATGAAAGACTCCCCTTGATCTCAGAAATGGGTATAAGAATAATAGAACAAAAAACCAACTAAGCCGAATCTTTATGTTTAGGTTTTCACCTAAATCAATAAACAAAACACGCTTCTCCAATCTTAAACAATCTTAAACAGTCGGGTGTGCGCCTTTTTAACAAAATTTAATTCCATTGCTCATATTCTTCCTAATCCCTTTACATTAAATATTATTATATCTATAGTCAATTAAATATCAATGCTTTCATTTGTTCTTGAAAGTTCTGAAACCAATATCCGCTGTTCATAGTTTTTGTATTTTTGTTTATCAAAATCGAAAATTAGTTAAACAAAAGCTTTGAACTTAGACAACTATAACTTACCTTTGGTTAAACAAGAGTAAGGAAGTCAAAGAACATTAAACATTGGTATTTGATTTATTTACTGTCCCTTCACATTTAATTCATATGCTATGCTCGTCCCTAATTTTGAAAAAGAAGTAGTAGGAATGTCCGGTAATCTGAAGCCCTACGCGATCAATCTAACGAAAGATTTGGATGCTGCTAAAGACTTGCTTCAAGAAACCTTATTGAGAGCTCTTTCTAATAAAGACAAGTTCAGAGAGGGTACGAACTTGAAAGCTTGGCTATTCACTATTATGAAGAATATCTTCATTAATAGTTATAGAAGAAAGGTAAAACGTAGAACGCTCGTTGATACGACAGACAATCTATACTATATCAACTCTTCGGGTAATGCTATTCGCAATAAAGCAGAGGGCAATATCATGTTAGAGCAAATGCATAGAGCGATTGGTGATCTTAGCAGTGATTATCGCGTACCGTTCATGATGCATTTCAAAGGATTCAAATACCAAGAAATAGCTAATGATTTGCACTTACCCTTGGGAACAGTTAAAAGTCGCATTTTCTTTGCCCGAAAAGAATTAAAAAAGCAATTGGGTGTTTATGCGATGGATAAATAACCCTGGTCAACATTGGCGTTGTGATAATAATCCATAGATTTAGGTTTAGCTTAGGCCGGTATAGAGCAATCTGTACTGGCTTTTTTTATGCGATATTTTCATCATTCCTCCCTCCCTACTCGTAAAAGTATAGTATTTTGCCACTGAAGAAGATGAGGTAGGTAGTTCAAAATTTCTGATGATGACTGAGCGCTATAGAAGAATAGCTTCGCTGGGTTGGTCTCCATCCCTTTTAAGTAATAGCACCATTTTAGTAGTAGGTGCCGGGGCTTTAGGCAATGAGGTTTTAAAAAACTTAGCACTTCTCGGTCTAGGTCGCATCTTCCTAGTTGACATGGACCATATCGAAACCCATAATCTTACAAGAACATGTCTATTTACAGCAAAGGATATCGGTAAATCCAAAGTTTCCGTTGCGGCTGATAGTATAAGGAAAATGAATCCCGATGTTGCTATTCATCCTTTAAAAGGCACACTACAAGATGTTGTAGGCTTAGGCTTGATCAGAAGATGTGATATGGTGTTTGGTTGTTTAGATAATATTCAAGCCAGAATAGATCTAAACAGAAGTTGCTTTAGGTTGGGCATTCCTTATATCGATGGAGGACTCAGAAAGTTAGATGGTGATGTACGATTCTTTGCCCACCCCTACAATCGTTGCTTC
The DNA here is from genome assembly GCA_020631675.1 of Bacteroidota bacterium. Classification (GTDB taxonomy): domain Bacteria; phylum Bacteroidota; class Bacteroidia; order Chitinophagales; family UBA2359; genus JAHDGT01. Next base: position 9,735 of record JAHDGT010000098.1, on the reverse strand, counting down.
GACTGTGGCATGACCAAATCGCTCAGGGAAGAAGCCTGGCAAAGGTTCTCTTGCTTGAAATTAAGAGATCGGACTAAAGAAGAAGATACGCTCCCTACCGCACCAACAATAGCTGCGATTATCGGTGGGCTACAGGTTCAAATGGCAGTGAAATATCTACATGGCGATCATAATTCCGTTGGAAAAAGAATCTCCGTCTTCGGCTATATTGATGAAAGTAACAGCTCTACTTTGGGTGTAAATCCTAACTGTCCCACACATATGCAGTACGAGCAAATTGAACCAGATGCTATAAAACCATTACCTTTTCGATCGGCCAACACCTCCATCAAGGAATTGATTGATTTTATACACCGTGATTTCAGTCAATCAATCAGTATAGCTTTAGATTATGATCTAATAGATCGATTAAGCTGCCCTACTCACGGCATACAAAAAGCCATGATGAGAAAAAGAGGTGAGATCTATAGAGATGAAGCTCTCTGCCCAACTTGTTTAAAAGAAGGTAAAACAGAACAAGCCAGTATTTTAAGATCTCATGTTATCAATCAAATAGACGGGCAAGAATCAGCCGTTTTCTTAAATAAAAAGCTGTCGGATATCGGAATCCCCCCTTTACATATATTAGAAGTCAAAGCTATCGTCGAAGGGCAGTTAACTTACCGCTATTATGAATTCAGTGATGATTGGGATGAGCTCGTATCTTAATCTATCTTACTACTTTTTATTGTCTTGATTTCTTGAACCCAGTACTTATCATGTCTACAACGGTACATTCAGTTACTTCTAATAAAGCCAATCGCTTATTTCTATTTCTAGGAGGTTTTTTCATTACTAACGCCTTGGCCGCGGAAATGATCGGCGTTAAAATCTTCTCTTTGGAAGAGACCTTGGGCTTTACTAATGCACAAATCAGCCTCTTGGGAGAAGGACCATTCTCTTTCCAGCTTACGGCGGGTGTTTTACTTTGGCCTTTTGTTTTTGTAATGACAGATGTAATTAATGAGTACTTTGGAAAGAAAGGTGTTCAACTCTTATCCTATACAGCTGTTGGACTAATCATCTACGCCTTTATCATGATATTTTTAGCCATCGGTCTTAGTCCAGCCGATTGGTGGATATCTTCTAACAAAGAAGCCGGTATTCCCGACATGAATACCGCATTTCAAAAAATATTCGGGCAAGGCTTATGGATTATAATCGGATCTCTCGTAGCTTTCTTAGTTGGGCAAATCATCGATGTCATTACTTTCCAAAAGATAAAAGCGAAAACCGGAGAGTCAAAACTTTGGTTAAGGGCAACAGGAAGCACCCTAGTTTCTCAATTTATTGATAGTTATATCGTTTTAATAATTGCTTTCTATATAGGTGCGGACTGGTCACTACCTCTTGTTCTGGCTATAGGTACAGTGAATTATATTTATAAGGTAAGCGTGGCAATACTATTGACCCCCGCATTATACGGAATACATTATTTGATTGATGAATTCTACTTAGGGCAAGAACTGGCCCATCAGTTGAAAAAAGAAGCCCAGATAACTTAGGAAAGAGACTAAACAAAACTTATCTACGGCACTTTTGAATATAGACCAGTCTACTTCTCAATAGATTAGAAAGAGGCTTGTAAAGCTAAAGCATAAAACTTATGAGAAGAACACATTCATGTTCTCTTAGGCGATACCCTAATCCTAAGGCTGGGCATCTTACGCTAGCTCACTAAGCATAATAAACTGTTAGACAAAGAGCCTTCCAAGATACTTTTCAACCCCTAACTTCCTTTACCCTGACGGAAAACCGGAAGAGATAAAAAAGCAGAAAGGGATGAGGTATAACGCATGGCTTTTAAGCGGGCTTACCTATTAGCTTTTGAACACGTAATAATAGCTCTCCAAGGTTCAGAGGCTTTTTAACAAAGTCACTCGCACCTTCTTGGAAAGCGGTCAAAATCACTTCTTGTTGGTCTAAAGCAGAAATGATGATGATAGGCACTTTATGCTTCAGGTTCTTTTTAATCGCATTCAGCAACTCTATACCAGATACATAAGGCATCATAATATCAGAGATCACTAAATCGAATTCTTCCTCCTCTAAAGTATCTAGAGCATCTTGTGCATCTGTTGTTGCAAAAACCTCATAGCCTTCCTTAGAAAGCATGGTTCGTATCGCTTGCAACATAATCGTATCGTCGTCAACTACTATGATATTCATATCTGTATAAAATATTTTTATTCTGAAATAAGAACTAAGCTAATATTAATGACTGTGCTAAATAAATTAAAATGAGCACAATATTCATATTCTTTATCCGCTTAAATTCCACAGCTTAACACATTAAACCTGACCTTCAAAATGACAATATTTTGACATTTTGGGTGAAATTAGTAAAAAAGAAGTGATTCTTGAATATATCCCAAACTTAAATTTGACATCAATTGAAAAAAAAGAGAACTATAAAAGTTATTCTATTTTTCCACTTTTTATCATCAAATAAGCTGAGCCTTCAATTCATCACGCTTGGCTTTAATTTGTTTATGCCCTACCTCACATCCAGACACAAGGTCTTTGACCCAGTTAGGTATTTGATTCAGGTCCTTTCGTTCCCAGGCACTATTCTCAATTTTACGAGCTAACTCCTGAAGTTCGGCCAGGCCCATATATCCGGTGGTCGATTTCAACTTATGGGCAGATTTTTTCAATTTATCCCAATCTTTAGCCTGAAGATCGCTCCACAGTTGAGCTAACTCTTGAGGAAGCTCTTCAACTATCGTCTCAACGAATGAAAGTACCAAACCCTTATCGCCTCCCGATAAGCTTTCCAATTGAGATAAATCTATCTGTAGTCCCATTTTTGATTCGGTTAGAGGTTCTGATGTGTTTTCTGAAACAGATGTTTCTTTTTCTTGGATCGATGAATGAAATGAGTTAGCGGCCGCAGCTACAGAATCTCCTCCTGTATCTGCTTTAGAAGCCGTGAGTTTCTCCCTGCTTCTAATTCCTAGTTTCAAAGATTCGCTCATCATATTCGCCAACTCAAAAAAGAATACTTCTCCGTTAATTGGCTTGCTTACAAAAGCATTCATACCTACCTCATAACACTGATCCGCATTTTTAGTGAAAGCATGCGCCGTCATAGCTATAATGGGGATCTTGTTAATAGGGTGTGGCATCACATTTCTGATGTGCTTGGTGGTCTCATACCCATCCATAACCGGCATGGATATATCCATCAATATAATATCAAACACTTCCTTTTCCAGGATCTCTATCGCCTCACCACCATGATTGGCGATACTTAGATCAACTTGATATTGCCATTGATTCAACAGACCCGCCGCTACTTTCTGATTCAACTTATTATCCTCTACCAGTAAAATCCTAACTTCATCATCATCAGATAAGTTAATAGGTTCGACCAGTTTCTCTTTGTCCTCCTCTTCTAAGTTGTCTCTGGAATAAGTAGATGCATGATCCATTCCCTTATTCAGCTCTTTCGCTTTATTGGCTTTCCGGTCTAATTGTCTCAAGGTAACTGTTTCCACATTACCGACATTGTCTAATAAAAATGGAATATTGAAAGTAAATGTCGAGCCTCTTGACTGTTCGCTTTTAACCTCTATCTTACCGCCAAACAACTCCACCAATTCCTTAACAATGCTTAGCCCTAAACCAGTACCTCCATATAAACGAGTATCGGACTGTGCCGCTTGTGTGAAGCTGTTGAATATGTCTTTTAACTTACTATCCGGGATACCTATACCTGTATCTCTAACAGAAAACGTAACATTGACATGATCCGCATCAATAACAGCTACCTTCGTTAAGAGCTGTACTTCGCCCTCATGCGTGTACTTGATGGCATTATTAAGCAGATTACTTAGAATATTGTGTAAATACACAGGGTCGCTTATTACGACCCTAGGCAAATTACTACTGACCGCTTTGATCAGTTCAATACCCTTTTCCTGCGCATGATAATTATGCTGACCAATTAAATCATTGATCATATCATGTAAATCAAAAGGAACTTTTTCCAGTTGTAACTCACCGGAACCAATTTTAGAAAAATCTAAAATCTGATTTATAAGCCGTAAAAGTGACTCAGAGGAAAGTTTTAATGTTTCAACGTAATTAGACTGCTGAATATTTAATGGGGTACTTTCAAGCAATTGAGCCATGCCAATGACCACATTCATTGGTGTACGTATCTCATGACTCATACGCAATAAAAACTGCTCTTTCAGATGTGCCGATTGCTCTGCCACCTCTATTTCGCGCATCAACTCTTCTTTTTGTCGATATGCCGTGATGTCGCGAATCACTCCATTGTACTCTCCTATCCTAGCACCATCATTCACCCCTCTCCAAGGAGACAGACTCATCACACAAGTAATTCTGGTTCCATCTCTGCAAAGCAGTTCAAGTTCTTTATTATTAACTATTTGATTAAGTTCCAGAGAAGAAGCAATCACTCGTTTATCTTCTTCAGAAGCAATAAGATCTAAGAGCGTAAATGAGCGAATATCCTCTTTAGAACTCTTCAACATGTTCACCAAAGCCTGATTGAACATACTGAAACGACCATCTTTACCAAAGATGAACATAGGGTCAAGAGATTGATCAAAAATGATCTTATAGCGCTCTCTTGCTTGCCTTACCATCTTTTCCGCTAACTTCGAATCGGTCACATCTTGTAGTGTACCAACTACTTTACGCCTTCCTGTTTCCCCGCATCTTTCTATCTGACCTTGCGCACGGACATATTTAATGCCATGATGCATGCTAGAGTTGATCTCATAATCCAACTCATAGTTCTGCCCTACTCCTTTTAAATAAAGAACATCATTCCATTTTTGCTTCGCGTCTTTTATCTCATCTTCATTGATCTTACCTAGGAACTCCGTCAAATTAGGTCTATGACCTGCTGGCTTTTCTATTTCTAAAATTCGATATAGTTGTTCAGACCACAGCATAGTGTCATCACCACCTAAAACCAGCTCATAGTTACCTACTCTGGCAATTTCTTGTGCCTGTACTAAACGCTTCTCACTCTCTTTCGCTTTTTTCAAAGCATTCTCACGGTCTAAATAAATACCCCTTCTATGTATAGCATGCAACATCGAACGTTGCAATGTCACCATATCTATCTGCCCCTTGACCAGATAATCCTGAGCACCCATTTTAATGGCTTTGATACCATTCTCCTGATTGTCATCCCCGGTTAATACTACGATCGAGGTACTAGACGGAAAGTGTTCTAATGAGGTTTGAAGCGTTTGCGGACCAACACTATCTGGTAGCTTTAAATCCAGCAGCACCACATCAAAATACTCTCCATTATCTGAAAGTGCTAAGCCGTCTTTTAAGTAACTGACATGCTTCAACTTCAAATTCATATTGGGTGCGTCATTCAGGTATATCTCAACCAACTTCGCATCTCCTGGATTATCCTCGATCATGAGGATATTCAAGCGATCGCCTTGAGGACTATCCATCAAGGACGACATATGATCTAATTGATATTCTTCTGAATTCAATGGTGTTCTGTTTTTGGTGGTAGTTGGACGATATCTCGACACCAGAATCCGCCGATCACTTTAAGGAGTTCAATGAACTCGTCTGAACTATTCGGGCGTTCGAAAAAACTGTTCGCATGGGATTTATAGAAAGGCATATGCGCAACGCCTTCAGGAGCTAAAATAATAACCGGGATTCGCTTCAACGCACCTACGGTGCTTTCTTTTATCGCTTTCAAAAGAGCAATTTGCGATGATGTATCATGATCAGAAATACAAAGCAGAATTAAGTCCGGTCTATCCCACCCCAACTGGACGCTACCTTTAAGCAACCTATCTTCTGCTTCACTAATGTGCGCATCGAACAGAAGAACCGTAGCAGGATAAAAAGACTGAAAGGTATACTTGATGATTTCCCGCTCAGGAGTAGTATGTCCGGTAATAAGAATTTTCATGAAATAAGTCTTCGATCTAAGTATAAAGCACATCGAGGTAGTTTAAAGCATAAATATGCTTCAGTAGTACCTAATTCAACCTAAGTATTCAGGCTTAGAGCAAGTAGAGTGGATCAACAGCAGTGAAAACATATCACATTCGTGGGGGGCGATACACTTCCTATTCACAAGCAAGTAAGAAAGGCTGTAGATTAAGTGAAGGCTTTGATCAGGACGGTAACCTGACCCATTTCAACCAGTAATCTCCGATTGAAGACATCACATCTATGAAACGATTAAAGTCGATAGGCTTTGCCATATAGCAATTCGCACCTAAATCGTATACTTTAAGTATATCTCCTTCCGCATTTGAAGTTGTTAATACCACAATCGGTATCGTCATTAACTTCTCGTCTTTTTTAATGCAAGCGATCACCTCTCTACCATCCTTCTTGGGTAAATTCAGATCCAACAAGATCAAATCCGGTCTCGGACTGTCTACATAAGGACCTTCATTGTAGAGGTATTTTATAGCTTCCGATCCATCAACAACGGCATTCATCGTGCTATTAACCCCGCATTCCTTTAAAGCCTCATGAGTCAATCGAACATCACCGGGGTTATCTTCGACTAACAATATGCTTAAAGGTCTTGCACTTGTTTTGCTATTATGGGTATCTATCGCTGTACTCATTATCAAAATCTCCAAGTATAGTTGTTGGGAATAGGTTGTAAAGGGAATGATTAAAAAGCTTGGCGAATAAGAAAAAAGCAGGAATCACTTTTGAATCCAAGCTTGCTTTCAACTCCTTTATCTGTATCAATTTAAACAACTTAAATCGCAAATATGCGTTTCTACGGTAAAAATCGAACAAATTATACTCACCAAAACATCCGCTATCGACCGTCCACTATCTTACTTAGCCTAAATGTTCTGACATTTCATACCCAACGAATACTATACCAAAACAATAAAATTTCCGAAAAATCGGCATGTATTTATTCAGTGGTTCATTAAACGGACCGAGACAATTTATATACGACATAGATAAACAAAATGTTACAAATACAAAGCCGTTTTTAGTTTCCTTTTAAAGAAAAGGAACAAACTTCTTTCATCATGCCATTATATCTTCTTTGCGGATCAAGCAAACGCTTCTTTTTCACAATTCGTTATATTCGTACTAAGTACGCACACTGGTTCGTTAATTAAATCTTCACGGACATAGTTCTTTTCTCATCTCAACAAGAAACTTTGAATACATCTTTAACGAAATCAATGCTGTTAAAACAGTGGAAATCCATTTTTTGTTTTTCCATTTGTGTGCTCTTGCTAAGTTCCTGTCAGGCGGGTAAAAAAACAACAAGAACAGATAGCAAATACCCCCTCTTGTCTAGTGGCAAAACGACAGAAGTAAAGCGCGATGCATCAGAAATTCCGAAAGATGAGGCATCCTCTACTCCCAAAGCCGATGAAAAATCAAGTAATAGCATCAATACTGCTGAAAAAATCAGCAGAACCAATAGAGTTATTGTAAACAAACCCCTTGAGGACAAATCTTCCATCACTCCGTCAGTAAGCAATAATATCCCATCTATTGAAACCATAAATGTTAAGCAGTTACAAGTGCTGCTCTACTTCGCTGGTCATAAACCAGGTAAAGTCAACGGCACCTTCCACGAACAAACCGCTGATGCGATCAAAGCCTATCAAAAGGTCAACCAATTAAGTATTGGTGAGCTAGATCAGTCTACGATCGACTTTATCGGACTGAATGCTTTTACCACAAATGTTGGCGATATACAATCCGCCTTAACAACCAAAGGCTATGATCCCGGCCCTATAGATGGTTTGATCGGGCCCATGACCAAAGGGGCTTTAGATCAATTTAGAGAACAACATGGTTTCCAAGGGGCTAAGTGGACTAAAGAACTACAAACCGCCCTACTCAGTAACGCTCCGCAGTATAAAAACAAAGCAGCCAAAGACCCCTTATTCGACACTTCTGGGCTGCCAAAAAACAACATCTATCTACCCTTGAATGAGAAGATAGATCCAAAGCTACCCCTTCGCTCTAGCATTATATCCGCACTCCATTTCAGAGGTTATCCGGCAGATGTTCCACAAGGCGAAAGCTGGAGCGATGCCTGTAGCGATGCCTTATTCCGTTTTCAATTAGATAATAACTTACCTTTAGGACAAGCGGATCCCATCAGCATACAATACCTGAATGGAGAATAGTCTGAACGGAACACACAAATCAACAACCTCCTTAACCCCCTCGATCCTATTATATTATGGGAAAAATAGCACTACACTGGCAGATACTCATTGGCTTAGTACTGGGTATCCTATTCGGTTTCTTCTTTAGCGAATACGCGCATTATGTAAGTTGGTTGGGTGATCTTTTCATCCATGCGTTAAAAATGATCATCGTACCCTTGGTACTCACCTCTATTGTGAGTGGTGTGGCCAATTTGGGTGGTAAGTTGGGTAGACTGGGCGGTAAAACGCTACTCTATTACATCAGTACGTCCCTATTCGCGATATTGACCGGTTTACTACTTTCCAACTTATTTATGCCCTCTTGCGGCAAAGTAAACATAGAAGTAGCCAGTGCCGATGCCGCTAAAATGGCCAAAATTTCAGCAGGAAACGAGAACTTCTCCATCTTGCAAATGATCATTGACATTATCCCTACCAATGTGTTCAATGCCTTGGCTACGGGTAATATGTTACAGATCATTTTCTTCTCCATTCTACTCGGTATTTTCCTGCCCCGCCTTTCTGAAAAATACCGCAATGGTGCCTTAAAGTTTTTCAATGGTGGCTTCGAGCTTATGATGAAGATCACCCTCTTTATCGTTACCCTCGCCCCTATCGGCGTATTCGGCTTGATGGCTAAAGTCATCGGCCAGCAAGCGGGTGATACCGATAAGTTTCTCAGCACTTTAGGGGCACTGGGCTGTTTTATGCTCATCGTACTGGCTGGCTTGTTCATACACGCTATGATCACCCTTCCTGCCCTACTGAAATTCATCGGTGGTGTAAATCCGATCAAGCATTTTCAAGCCATGCGCACTCCACTTTTAACGGCTTTTTCCACCTCTTCTTCTTCTGCTACGCTACCCTTAACACTAACGGCTTTGGAGCAAGAAGCCGGTGTAAGTAAAGAAACCACCAGCTTCGTCGTCCCCCTTGGCGCGACAGTCAATATGGATGGTACCGCGCTTTACGAATTGGTCGGGGTCATGTTCATCGCTCAGGCCTACGGACTGGAAATGGGACTCACTCAACAGCTCGTCGTTGTTTTCACCGCACTAATGGCTTCCATTGGTGCCGCCGCTATTCCTATGGCCGGTTTGGTCATGATGACCGTCATCCTCACAGCCATTGGCTTGCCATTAGAAGGCGTAGGTTTGATCTTAGCCGTTGACCGTATCTTAGATATGTTCCGCACGGCCGTTAATGTATGGAGTGATAGCTGTGGTACCGCCCTGATCGCCAGCACCGAAGGAGAGGAATTGAATTATTAAAAAAACCATTTTGGTAGGGGCGATCCCTTGTGGTCGCCCTCCTTGTTAAAGTCTACAAATCAATTCATTCTTATTCATCATGCCGCATGCCCGCAATGAAAAGCTGGCGTTAGTCAGCGGCTAAAAAATCGACCTACAGCAGATAAATCTCATGTCTCGAATCTCACGTCTCGGGTCTAAGAAAGCGCCAGCTTTCCACTGCGGGCACCGGGCTATCCATTCCAATTCGGGGGCTGTTCGCTGCTTCGCTG